>DAHUXF010000572.1:258-2163 GCA_027307295.1 Acidobacteriaceae bacterium | reverse complement strand
ATTTCAGAAGCAGGAACGCAAGCAGATTGGCTGGCTGGCCGCAGTGGGCACAGCGCTCCCTTTCTTTGTGATGCTGGTCCTTGGGTCGGTTCTGCCGCTCAGTTGGTTCATGGGTATCCGGCAAAACCACACGTCACTGCTGCTGGTGCTGAGTATCGCCGTAGCCGTGACCTCCATACCCGTTATTTCGCGGATTTTTTTTGATCTAAAGATTCTGCATACACGCTTTGCCCGGCTGGTGCTGGGTGTTGCCGTGCTGGAGGATGTGGTGCTCTGGGCGGTGCTGGCTATCGCTACAGCCATCGCTGATTCGTCAGGACTGCCCGGACGCAAAATTGCCCTTCACATTGTCATCACATTGGCTTATTTCATCCTTGGTCTGGCGATAGCGCCCAGGGCCGTGAAGCGGATCGCTAAATCCCGCTTTAATTTGCTGGCCATCAACTCCCCAGTGACCTTTACTCTGCTGATTGCTTTTGCTTATGTGGCGGTTGCCGGACTTCTTGACGTCAACCTGGTGTTCGCTGCCTTCCTGGCCGGATTTGCCGTATCACGCAAACGCCTGGGCGACGCATTGGCCACCATCTCCGGTTTTTCCTTCGCTTTGTTTATTCCCGTCTACTTTGCGCTGGTGGGATACAGCCTGGTTTTTGGAAAAGAATTTTCACTGAAGATGCTGTTGATATTTCTGGCTGGTGCCTGTGTTCTGAAGCTGCTGGCTGTAGCTCTGGGTGCACGCCTGGCCGGCTTCAAAGGGCTGGATATCGTGAACCTGGCGGTGGCCACCAATGCCCGTGGCGGGCCGGGAATCGTGCTGGCCAGCGTCGCTTATGAGGCCGGAATCATCAGCGCGGCTTTCTACACGACTCTGGTGCTTGTGGCAGTGCTCACCTCTCAGGCGGCAGGCGCATGGCTGGAATTTGTTCTTCGCAAAGGATGGCCGCTGCTGCACGCCGACTGCGCAACAACTCTTCCCGCAGATGAGAAAGCTCCAGTGCAGGTGGTGGCGTAAAAGTGGTGACTGCTGACGCAGGGGCCAACTGACGCCGGCTTATTGTTACAATCGAGCATTCATGTTCAAGAAAGTGCTGATTGCGAATCGCGGCGAAATTGCTGTCCGAATCATTCGGGCATGCCGTGAAATGGGGCTGACCTCAGTTGCGGTCTTCTCTGAGGTTGACCGCGCCTCCCTGCACGTAAGCAAGGCCGACGAGGCTTATCTGTTGGGGCCCGCGGCGGCGCGGGAATCTTATCTCAACGTGGGCAAGATTCTCGAGGTTGCGCGGCGCTGCGGCGCTCAGGCCATCCATCCGGGATACGGATTTCTCTCAGAAAACGCAGCATTCGCCCGCGCCTGCGCTGAGGCTGGGATTAAGTTCATCGGTCCGCCCGCCTCCGCCATGGACATGATGGGCTCAAAGACGCGCGCCCGCACGGCGATGCAAGCGGCTGGAGTGCCCATGGTGCCTGGTTCGGCCCGAGGCCTGACCCTGGCGGAAGCCGAAGCGCTGGCGGGGAAAATCGGCTTTCCGGTGATGATCAAAGCCGCCGCCGGTGGAGGCGGGAAAGGCATGCGGCTGGTGCGCTCTTCCGCCGAATTGAAATCAAGTTTTGAGACGGCAAAGAGCGAGGCCCTGCGTTCATTCAACGACGAAGAAGTCTACCTGGAAAAATTTATTGAGAATCCGCGCCATATTGAAATCCAGGTGCTGGGCGACGAACATGGCAACGTTGTATATCTGGGTGAGCGCGAGTGCTCTGTGCAAAGGCGGCACCAGAAAGTGATTGAGGAAGCGCCTTCAGCCGTGGTGGATGAAGACCTTCGCCGCCGGATGGGCGCTGTGGCCGTACAGGCAGCTAAATCCGCGGGATACACCAACGCAGGCACAGTTGAGTTTCTGGTGG
>DAHUXF010000572.1:0-248 GCA_027307295.1 Acidobacteriaceae bacterium | reverse complement strand
TGGACGCGCAACGCAATTTTTATTTCCTGGAGATGAACACCCGGTTGCAGGTGGAGCATCCGGTCACGGAACTGGTTACCGGGCTTGATCTGGTCCATCTGCAACTGCGTATTGCCGCCGGTGAAAAGCTTCCCTTCCGGCAGGAAGACGTTACGCTGCGTGGCCATGCTATTGAATGCCGCATTTACGCGGAAGACCCGGAAAACAACTTCTTCCCTTCGCCCGGAAAAATTACCCGGCTGTTGCTG
>DAHUXF010000571.1 GCA_027307295.1 Acidobacteriaceae bacterium | reverse complement strand
TTGACCCCCCAAGGGCTGGCCTTGGTCCTAAAGTCACGCAATTGCTGGCAGCCCTGCGGGTGAAGCGGATTGTTTATGTCTCCTGCGATCCCGCCACGCTGGCGCGCGATGTGCGTCTGCTGCTGGAAACCGGTTACCAGGTTGAAGAAGTCCACATGTTCGACCTTTTTCCGCAGACCTTCCACATTGAAAGCATTGTTCGGCTGGCGCGATAGAAAACTTATTATCACCAAGACATAGAAGCACGCAGAAAATCTGCTTTTGAGAAATCCCGGTTGGACTTGCTATAGATTCGTGCTTTTCGCGTTGCTTCGCGCCAATCTCTTTCCTGATCAGGGTTGATCCGCACAAATCTGTGGCGAAGAAGAACTACACCTGGTTCCAGGCGTTTGAAGTTTGTTTTTGCCAGCCAACACACAACCCGGTATCCTTTTCGCCGGATTGATAATTTGTCTACCAGAGCTCAGGCGCGTGCTCCTCTTGCTGTTGCGGCAGTTGCATTTGCCGCAGGCGTCTGGCTCGCCAATGTGCTCCTCCGCTCACCGGGCCAATGGGGATGGGCAACTGCGTTGCTTGCCTTGTGCGCGATTGCTGCCGTGTTTGGCGGTTCTTTAAGAACGGCACAGACCGCAGCGGCTCTTGCCCTGATTGGCGCCGGCGCGTTCGCCCGCACAGCCACTCCTGCGCCTTCCGGAACAGTCCCACCAGCCGTTTTCCTCAATGGTGAAGCAGTAGAAATTACTGCGCATGTGGTGAGTGACGGCGCTTTGCTGGCCACCGGAGGCCTTCGAAACCGCTTTGATTTAATGACCGAATCCATTCAGTATGCAGGCGATACATTCACGCAGCCGGTTGGCATTCGAGTGACCGTATACTCACGCGACATGGATGAGGACAATCCGGATACACTATCAGCCGGCCTTCCGCATCTTTCTTACGGAGACCGGCTGCATCTTACGGCAAAGCTGCGCTCTCCGCGCAACTTTCGCAACCCCGGCGCTTTCGATTATGAAGGCTATATGCGCGGCCTGGGCATTACGGTCCAGGCTTCTGCGCGTGCGGAAGATATTGCAACTCTACCCGGCTTTATGGGCACCCGCGCCGGATTGTGGCATAGCAGAATTCGTCAAAGTATTATCCAGCACATTCATGGGAGCGGGCTCTGGACGCGGGATGATGCCGCTCTTTTTGCCGCCATGATTATAGGCGATGATTCCCGGCTTTTACGCGATGTGCGCGAGGAGTTTCAGAAGACAGGCGTCTATCATCTGCTGGTTGTTTCCGGGATGAATGTGGCGCTGCTGGCGGTGGCTATTTTCTGGGCAGCGCGTCGGTTGCGGCTGCCGGAGTGGGCCGCGGCATTGGTGACCATCACTCTCTCATGCCTTTATGCCTGTGTTGCCGGCCTGGGCGTGCCCATTGTCCGCGCAGTACTGATGCTGTCTCTTTTCCTGTTCGCCCGGCTGCTCTATCGCGACCGGAGCGCCCTGAACGCCACTGGCTTTGCTGCCCTCATGGTATTGGTATTCTCGCCTTCAGCGCTCTTTGAAGCAGGATTTCAACTGACGTTTCTTGCATTAGTTGCCATCACGGGAATCGCGCTGCCAATCGTGCAGCAAACGGCGTCACCCTATCGCCACGCGTTGAAGCATCTGGACTCGACTGGCTACGATCTTGGGCTCCCGCCAAAGCTCGCGCAGTTCCGTCTGGATCTGCGCCTCATCGCCGGTCGAATAGCTCCCTATCTGGGCACAAGAGCGTCCAGCCGCATGGTTGCGTTTGCGCCTGGGATCATGCTGTCACTTTATGAACTGGTGACTGTGTCTGCCATCACGCAAGCGGCATTGGTGCTACCGATGCGGGCCTACTTTCATCGCGCTGCCATCATCGGATTGCCGGCTAACATTCTGGTGCTGCCATTGGCCGGAACCATGTTGAACTCCGGCATTGTGGCCATTGCCTTGAGCTATGTCTCAATGCCGCTGGCGCGGGTTGCAGCATGGGTTGGCGCAGGAGCACTGCATTGGATACTCCACTGCCTGAATACGCTGGCGCATCTGCCAGTTGCTCAATGGAGAGTACCAGACCCAGGCCTGGCTCTGGGCTTGATCGCTGCCTCAGGCGTTCTGCTGGCGTTGATAGGAGTGCGGCACCAACGCAGGCTTGCCTTGGC
>DAHUXF010000570.1 GCA_027307295.1 Acidobacteriaceae bacterium | reverse complement strand
TGGATGAGCATTGGATTGTGCCGCACTTTGAAAAAATGGCTTATGACAACTCTGAGCTGCTGAAGAATTACGTGCATGGCTACCAGCTCACCAGGAATGAGTTTTTTGGTTTTGTGGCGCGGGACATTGTGCGCTGGATGGATGAGTGGCTTACCAACCGCGAGCACGGCGGCTTTTATGGATCGCAGGATGCCGACGTTTCTCTGGAAGATGACGGCGACTACTTCACGTGGACCCTGGACGAAGCCGAATCCGTTCTGCACGATGACGAACTGCAAATCGCCATGCTGCATTATGACATCGGGGAAGTCGGCGAGATGCACCATAATTCCGCCAAGAACGTGCTGTACCTTCGCGCCAGCGTGGATGAGATCGCCGCGCGGCTCAAGAAAACGCCGCAGGAAGTCCAGACGCTTCTGGATGCGGCAAAAAAGAAGTTGTATGCCGCGCGCCTGCAACGCAAGACCCCATTTGTTGACAAGACCGTCTATGTGAACTGGAACGCGCTCTGCATTTCCGCGTACCTGAAGGCTGCGCGGATGCTCCATCTCCATGAGGCGCGCCGGTTTGCTTTGCTGTCATTGGACCGCATTCTTTCTCACGGATGGCATGCCAAAAGCGGCTTGCAGCATGTGATCGCTTACTCTGATCCAAAGGCAGAAAAACGTCCCTTGCCTGGCGTGCTGGAGGACTATGCCTTTACCGCCATCGCCTGTATGGACGCCTACGAGGCCAGCGCCGACCTCAGTTATTTCCGCTTTGCCGAAAAAATTGTGGATACGATGATCGCGCGCTTCCATGATTCGCACGACGGCGGGTTCTTTGATATTGCAGCAGGTCCCGTGGTAGGTGATGGGCTAGTTTTGGGCGCACTGGCGGCCAGGCGCAAACCTTTGCAGGATTCACCTACGCCCGCCGGAAACCCTGCTGCGGCGATTGCCCTGCTTCGCCTGCACGCGTACACCAACAACGCGCGCTACCATGAAATTGCTGAAGGCACGCTGAAGGCCTTTGCCGGCATAACAGCACACTATGGACTCTTTGCCGCCACCTACGGCATTGCGCTCGGAATGTATCTCCATCCCCATACCCAGGTAGTGGTCACCGGCAGTGGAGAAAAAGCGGAGCAACTGGAGTCCGCCGCGCTTCAGCACTTCTCATTGCGTCAATCTGTCCTGCGCGTGCCAAACGGAGAAGCCGTGCCGCAGATGATGCCCCCCGCGCTGGCTGAAACCATTCCTAACTTGCCCGCCGTTAAAGAAGGGAAAACTGTGGCTGTAATATGCAGCGGCTTTACCTGCCAGCCGCCCGTCAGCGACCCGGCTGAATTGAAGAAGGCGCTCACGAAATCTTGAGCGCCTTTTAAATTAAGCATCTCGTGTTGCAGCGTCTATTGATAGGCTTCCAGCACGGCGGCGGCGCGATTCAACGCCTCCGTCAGCACCTGTAACTGCTCTGTGGTGAGCTGCGTATTTTTCGCATCAATGGCTTCGTTCACTCCTGGAATCACCACGGCGGCATAGCCGGTGTATTGTCCTGGAGCATAGATCACATGCCGGAACCATGGACGATTCGGTAGTCCCTGTGGAGAGAGCAATGCGCGCTCGGCAGCAATCAGCGTCTGGTTCAGCTTTGCCGCATCGGGTGGAGGATTTTTCTGGATCGCCAGCACCTTTGCTCCGGCGTTCATGAATCTTTTGGCCGCGTCAGATGCTTTGCCAAAGTCGGGCGCATTCGCTCCTAGCATTTGTTTGGCCTTCTCCCGCGCATTGTCAATATAGGAGCCAATCTCTTTGCCATAGAGTTCATAGTCATAAGGCAGCACGTCGGCGGAGGCCATATGCAACGCCTGAATGCCAAACGCGCGCGCCATCTCCTGCTCATAGACAAATGTGGGATCGGCAAATTTCTTGAACCAGTTAAAGTTGTCAAACGCCGAATGATATACACCGTAATGCCCGCTGGACGACATGTCCGTTGACGGAATGCCGAGATGCTGGATGAAGACGCTGTAATCTGAACCGCTGCCCAGGTCGCCCACCGGCACGTCATTTTCCACGCGCGCGTTGGGGGCGCGGTCCATCCTCGCCTCGCCAATCCACGCGGAAATGCAGGCCCGGCTCAACGACATCAAGGACCGAGAAGACTTCCGTCCGTTCGCCCCCGTCTTGCTTGAAAGATC
>DAHUXF010000056.1 GCA_027307295.1 Acidobacteriaceae bacterium | reverse complement strand
CTGGGGCTGCGCGTGGCGGACTACGTTATCAACCACAAAGGCACGCTTGAACCGGAAGAACTGGCCACTGGACTGGCGCTGGTCCTTTTGCCCGGCATGCTGCTGGCGTTTGCGCTCTGGATGGGCATGCTGCTCCTCTTTCGCCGGGGCGGAGTCGGGGGAACGCTGGCCAGTATGAATGCGCGCGCGCCGAATCCCGCCGATCTGAAAGAGCTTCAGCTTGCGGACGCGGCACAGGAAATGGCCATTGCCGCCGGACTGCCCGCTCCCCAGGTGATGCTGGTGGATTCACCGGGCGCGAACGCTGCTGCCGTGGGCACGTCAGCGGCTGACGCGCGTATTGTGCTTTCCCGCCGGATGCTTGACGATCTGGACCGCGACCAGTTGCAAGCCGTGCTGGCACATCTGGTTGGCTCCATCGGCAATGGCGATCTGCGCATTGCGTTCACCGTGACCAGCGTGTTTGAAACTTGCGGACTGCTGGTGAATTTGATCAATGCGCCATTTGGGCGCGAGTCGCGCAGCCGGATCTGGCGCATGGTGCGTTATATCTTTGGCCGCGGAACTCCAGAACAAAAATCTGTTGAAGCCGCCGCTATTGCCGAGTCGCTAGCTACTTCCATTGACGCTGATAGCACGGATATTGACCGCTACTTCAATAAGGCCAATCCAGGGCTTATCCGTAAGTTTTTCCGGCTCCTGCTCTATCCTCTGCTATTCACGAACATGGCCGTGGAACTCACACTGTGGTTCTTCCTGAATCTGCTGCTGGGCCCATGTATGGCCCTGCTATGGCGGACGCGCCGCTACCTGGCCGATGCCAGCGCGGTTGAGCTCACGCGCAACCCGGATGCTCTGGCCCGCGCCCTGCAATGCCTGAGCGAGGACACCACGGCTTTACGCGGCGGCGAATGGGCAACGCACCTTTTTGTAGTAAATCCCAAAGGCGATAGCAGCTTGCGGGGATTGCAACCAAGCGAAGAGCAGAAACGCAAAGCCATTGAAGCCTGGACGGCAACCGCGCATCTGGCTGCCATGCAGGCTTCATCCGCCATGCCTGCCGCATCTGGTGACTGGGCTGGCGTGCGCGAAGAGATGATGTCCACGGCCACAGCAGCAGCGGCAGGGAACCCGCAAGCCGTGGCCCGGATGCAAGCCATCTCAGAGGCCATGGGTGTGTATTTTGCCCAGCGCATGGGAATGAAGGTGAACGCCGCTGACGTGGCAGCCGCCAGCCACGGTGATCGCGCTGCGCAGGCGCGACTCCAGGGGCAGTTTCAACGGGAGGTTGCGGGCCAACCCAGGCAGTCCGGGTTGCAGATGCAGAGCTTTGTTTCGTTCCATCCGCCGCTTAACAAGAGGGCCAAGCGGTTGCAGCGGATGGGCTCACACATGATTGCGCCAGTCAGGGGCGGCGGCTGGGTGCTCAAGGTTTTTATGACGCTGCTTTATCTGATCATTATTCCGCTGCTAAGCGCAGCCGGAGTGTTGATGGTGGTAGCGATTGGCATGATTATTGGGCTCAACCTGATGCTGCTGGCCGTATGGCTTAGTGTCATCCACTGGATCTTTGTCTGGCTGAACGGCAGGTGAACTTGCAGTGAAGCCCGTTGCCTTCACCGGTCTAGCGCCCATTCTAGGCTGCAATTTCACCCGGCGAGAGTTCATCCACAAAACACCAGATCCACGATTCACCAGGCTCAATGGAGCGCATCAAGGGGTGCTTTGTATGCTTAAAATGTTTGGTGGCGTGCTTGTTCTTGGATGAATCACAGCAGCCTACATGCCCGCATTCCAGGCACAGGCGCAGATGGACCCAGCTGTCTCCGGACTTGATGCATTCCTCGCACACGTTTTTGTCCGTGGTGGTAAATTTGATCTGCTTCATATGTTTGCAGGCAGAAGACATGTGATCCCTCCTTTTTACGCCGCACCAGCAGCGGGTTCCTGTGATTTTTCCAGGGCCTTGCGGTCCCAGTTTGCCAGCGCTGCACCCGCTTCATATGTGCTTTGCAGAAAATTGAGCACAGTCTGCGTGGGAGAGCCGGCAGTCCGCACATTCTCATGCATCAGCAGGAATTCGCCCATTTGCTGCGCATAAAACGCACTTTCCGGCCGCACTTTCTGGGCTGGGAAGCCCTGAGGTTCAGGCGCTGCATAGCAATAGAACGCTGCGTCTTTCATCTCTCCACTACCCGGCCACCAGCCGGCGCTGATGACTTCATGCGAATAAGCTTCTTGCATGATCTTCCGCAAAACGGGATCAGCATCATTGCGCCGGGGCGCTGGACGGCCCGAAAAACGAGTAACTGCCAGGTCAAAGCTGCCCCAAAAAAAATGTACCGGGCTGGATTTGCCCTGGAAGCGTGAACGAAACACCTTAAAAACTTCATCAATGGAGACCAGGGCGCGCCAGAAACGGCGGGCATACTCCGCATCATAGGAAGCATGCACGCGGTCCTGATCAAATGGGATGGCGTCTGGGACTTCTACCGGCATGGTCCAGATTTTTACGTTGATGTTGAGCGCGCGCAAAGCCGCCATGAATTCCTGGTAAAAATCCGCAACCGAACGCGGCCCCAGCGGGATGGTTTTTGTGGCGGGATCGCACGTTTTGATGATCAACCGGTGCTCGAGGAAGTCAAATTCAATCTCAAATACCCGGTCGCCATACGGGATGACTGAGGTGGTGAGTCCGCGCGCGTTTACATGCAGTGCGACATTCCACCAGTGATTGGTTTTTGGCGTGAGCGCAAGGCGTACCTTGCCCACAATCTGCGTCCACATATGCAGCGTGTCACGTGTTTCCTTCCATGCTTCCAGAGGCAGCGCCGGCCAGCAGGCGGGAGAATCAGAGATAGCGGTGTTGTGTGCTTCGATCATATGGCGCTCCAGAAATAAACAGTATAGTCGCTTGGATGCGGCGATAACAGAGCAGGGAGCACGCCAGAGCACCGCCAGGGCGCTGTTACAATAGATAAGGCCCGAAAGCATCCAAAACTGTGCGGGCATTCTTTTGATCCCCGTAATCTTTTAAAGGTCGTGGGAGCCGGCTTTATCTTATGTTTGAAAACCTACAGGAAAAATTACAACGGGCGTTCAAGAACCTTCGTGGACAGGGCACGCTCACCTCAGAGAACATCCAGGAAGCGCTGAAAGAGATCCGCATGGCGCTGCTGGAAGCCGACGTCAATTTTAAAGTGGTCAAGCAATTCATTGACCGGGTCTCAGAAAAAGCCGTGGGCCAGGAAGTAATGACGGCGCTCTCTCCGGCGCAGCAGATCGTCAAGATTGTGCATGACGAACTGGTGGAGGTCCTGGGCAAAGACACGGCCAAGCTCAAGTTTGCTTCTCAGCCCCCGTCCGTGATCTTGATGGCCGGCCTACAGGGTTCCGGTAAGACCACCACTTCCGGCAAGCTGGCGGCGTGGCTGAAAAAAGGCGGACACCGGCCCATGCTGGTGTCAGTGGACGTTTACCGTCCTGCGGCACGGCAGCAGTTGAAAGTTGTTGCTGAGGCCATCAAAGCCAATCTCTACGAAGGCAAAGTGGACCAGGCCGATACGCCGACGGTGGAGCGTCTGGTGAAAGAGGCGCGGAAGGAAGCCATCAATAGCGGCTGCAATTTCCTTATCGTTGATACCGCGGGACGTTTGCACATTGACGATGAACTGATGGCGGAAATGGAGTCGCTCAAGAAGATTCTGAACCCGCAGGAGATTCTGTTCGTTGCTGACGCCATGACCGGACAGGACGCTGTGCGTTCCGCCGAAGAATTTCATAAGAAGCTCTCCATTACAGGCGTGGTTCTGACTAAGATGGATGGCGACGCGCGCGGCGGCGCGGCCCTTTCCATCCGCCAGGTAACGGGGCAGCCGATCAAGTTCATTGGCGTGGGCGAAAAGTATGACGCGCTTGAGCCATTCCATCCAGACCGCATTGTTGGGCGCATCCTGGGTATGGGAGACATCCTGACGCTGGTGGAAAAAGCCCAGGAAAACGTCGACCACAAAAAAGCGCAGGAGTTCGCGCAAAAGGCCCTGGGAGGTGAAGGTTTTTCCCTGGAGGATTTCCGCGATCAGCTGCGCCAGGTAAAAAAGCTGGGATCATTGCAGAGCGTCATCAAAATGCTGCCCAGCATCGGGCCCTTCGCCAACATGCAAAAGGCGGCTGATTCGGTGGACGAAAAGCAGATCAACCGCGTGGAAGCCATCATCAATTCCATGACAGCGAAAGAGCGCGCGCATCATGAGATCATCAACGGCAGCCGGCGCAAGCGCATTGCGCGCGGCTCCGGCACCAGCGTGCAGGAGGTCAATCACCTGCTGCGGCAGTACGCGCAAATGCGCAAAATGTTCAAGCAGATGGGCAAGTCCAGCTTCAGCCGCAAGCTGGCCGGGATGAAACTGCCAGGCATGATGCGATAAAGGGCCTGGCTGCCCACCGTCTTCGCAGCCAGCAAGAAACGTTCCAGACTTGAAGCGTTTACGTCGCTCAAAGCGAAGCTGATCCCTGGATGTCTCGAAGATTATTTCAACTCAGTAATGATAGCGTGCTGTTTTCCGCTGACCAGAGTTTCAAAATGTGACCGGTCGCGTTTGTTGAATCGGACCATCCCGGCTGTGTTGTGATTGATGGTCTCTTTCCCGTCCGGCGTGGTCGACTTCAGGTCGCCATCCTCAAGGAACCACACGACGACGTCTTTATCGTGGAAATGCATTGGCCCGGCCACGCCTGGCTGCCAGGTGGAGTCCCACACGATTACACGCTCGTTTTCCAGAAGCTTCTTTGATCCTGGCCGGGGGAACGCCAGAGGATAACTGGTAGGGTTTGCGATGGGAGCCACGGGATTGTCCTTCAGCGTGATGATGATCGACCGTCCGGAAATTTTTGGTGTTGTGCCCCGGCCCGCGAACGACGCGCTGCCCGAAAAGGAGATAATCACGGAATCAAGCGGTTGCGGCGTGGCGGCGCTGGTGACCTCCCGGACGGTAACACGCTCATTGTCAATGATGGGCTTCGTCGCCGTCGGCGAACCGGCTTGAAAAAGCATTGCACACAGCAGCAGGATACGAACCATGGAAGCACCTCTTGAGATCGTCGGAAGGGCCCGTTTGAAGCAATCTACTTCTTGAAGACTACTTTTTCCGTTTCACTACTGCCTTCACCGCTTTCACAATAAACGGCGCGGTGAGCCCATACTTTTCCATCAACTGATCTGGGGTGGCGGATTCAGCGTAGGTGTTCTGGACGCCCACAAACTCCATCGGCACGGGACGCGATTTTGCCACGGCGCGCGCCACCTGTGACCCCAGCCCGCCATCCAGCAGATGCTCCTCAGCGGTCACGATTGCGCCGCACTCTTCGGCAGCTTTGGCAATTGCGGCTTCATCCACAGGCTTAATAGTGTGCATGTCCAGCACGCGGACGTTGATGCCTTCTTCCGCCAACTGCGCCTGCGCCTGCAATGCATAGCCGACTTCAAGACCGCAGGCGACAATGGCTGCATCGCGGCCCTGGCCATGCTGCTTGGCTTTGCCAATCTCAAACGTGTCATTGGGGCCGTAGATGATCGGGGCCTTGGGGCGTCCGGTACGCATGTAAACCGGGCCAACATGCTCTGCCATGCGATGGACAAGAGCGCGGGCGCAAAACTCGTCTGAGGGATTCAACACCACAAATCCGGCCAGCGCGCACATGAGCGCGTAGTCTTCCACCGCCTGCTGGCTGGGACCATCTTCTCCAATGGAGATGCCGCCGTGCGAACCCACAAATTTGGCATTTACGCCCGGATAGGCAACGCACATGCGCAGCTGGTCATAACCTTTGTCGCACAGGAAGACCGCGAAGGACGACGCAAACGGCAGTTTACCGGAAAGGGCCATTCCGCTGGCAATGGAGACCATATTGGCCTCAGCGATTCCAACGGTGAAGAAGCGGTCAGGAAATTCTTTCTGGAATTTGGCGCTGAACGTGTATTTGGCCAGATCGGCATCCAGCACCACAACATTGGGATTGCTTTTGCCAAGTTCCACCAGGGCCTGCCCATACGCTTCGCGCGTGGCGACGCCCATTTTTAATTCAAACTTTGCTATCGTGGTTGGAACGGTGGTTGAACTCAAGCACTTCTCCTTATTATGTTGCTTATACGGACCTGTCTTGCGCGGACCCTGGTTCGTTAGCGCCTATGAAGCGAATCTGTGGCTCATTTCCTGAGCACTAAAGCTTTTTCGCTGCTGCTTCCAGTTCAGCTATGGCTGCTGCCACCTGCTCCGGTCTGGGGGCCACTCCATGCCACTCCGGATTGTTCTCCATAAAGGAAACGCCTTTGCCCTTGATGGTATTCGCCACAATGCAGGTCGGCTTGCCATCTTTGGCGGCGCGGGCCGTTTCCAGCGCTGGAATTACCTGATTGAAGTCATGGCCGTCAATTTCCAGCGCGCGCCAGCCAAACGATTCAAACTTTGCCGCCAGCGGCGCTGGATCGAGAATGTCCCGCAGGAACCCATCAAGCTGCTGGTGGTTATAGTCAACAATCACGGTGAGGTTATCCAGCTTGTGATAGCTGGCAAACATCGCCGCCTCCCAGTTCTGCCCTTCCTGAATCTCGCCGTCGCCCACCATCACAAACGTGTGCCAGTCTTTTTTGTCGAGCCGCGCCGCCAGCGCCATCCCGATTCCCACAGAGATCCCCTGGCCTAACGATCCGGTATTGGCTTCTAAAATCGGCAAAAAGCGTTTGTCTGGATGTCCTTGTAACGGCGAACCGAGCTTGCGAAGCGTGGCCAGCACAGAGTGATCGATGTAGCCGGCTTCCGCCAGCACAGCGTACAGAGCCGGGCAGCCGTGGCCTTTGGAAAGAATGAAGCGGTCGCGGTCTGGCCAGTTGGGGGCTTTGGGATTGTGACGCAACACGCGGAAATACAGCGCGGCCAGCAACTCAACTTCAGAAAGCGATCCCCCGGGATGTCCACTTCCCGCCGCGCCAATCATCGTTACGATCTCAGCGCGCAGGCGGTTAGCCAGGCGTTGCAATTCAATTACGGACTCCATCTTGCGGGCTGCTGTCAGGTCGGCAGTTGTACTCATCGGATTGGTTCATTCTCCGGGCTGCAGCCCTGGCTTACGGCATGGCGGCAGGTTGAAATTTGTAAAAACTTAAAGTTGCCGGTCCAGCGGACTGCCCCCAGAAAACGGCTGACAACACTGTGCGAACAGACTGATAGCGTTCGGTTACTGATTGAAATCCCGCGTCGGACGAAAGGGAACAGCCCCAGTCTAAACGGGGAGCACATGCGGGTCAACGAGGTAGAAGTCCTGAATCCTGCACATTATACGGTGCAGATGTGAGTCACAGCAGAATGCGGTTGCAGCGGGTATTCGGGCGGTTCAATGCCCGTTAGAGTTAAGAAGAATTCTTACAGCGGCACCCGCAGATGATCGGGGGAGCGAGTCACCCTGCCATCGCGAAGTTATTCAATCACCCGCATATTGGTCCAGTCATACTGGAACTTGTGTCCGCAATCCAGGCAAACAACGTAGTGCTGGCCCGCGGGAAGAGGCAGGTCCCAGTCTGAATTCACGGCCCGCCGCGGTGAGGCCACGGATGCAAACGGCTGCGAGGTGTTTTTATGGGAGCAACGGATTGAGAGCAATTGCAGAATCTTATTAACCATGGGCTTTATCTTCGCGTTGCGTCCATTTCAGGGCGCTTCACAGGAAGCACCCTGAAACAGGAGAAAGTGACATTGTTTCTGCTTACGCTGAGACGCTGGTCATGCGCGGCGCATCGCTCATGGAAACCGTTTCTTTGGCGGCGCCATTCAATTCTTTCTGGCCGGGCTTTCTTATATCAATTGAACCCTTGAACCACGCTCCGTCTTCGATGCTGATTCTTTGGCACACCACGTCACCGCCGAGCGACCCTTCATTCCTTATATCCACCCGGTCACTGGCCGTAATATTGCCTTTTACTTTGCCCAGAACTACAACTTCCTTGGCGTTAATGTTGGCCTGGACCTGTCCATTGCGGCCAACCGTTACACGGTTACCCGGCAGATTGATGGCGCCTTCCACGCGTCCGTCAATATAGAGCGATTCGGAGCCGGTGACCTCGCCTTTAATGACGAGAGACTTGCCGATCGTGGCTTGCTCCTGGTTGTTGAGAACGGCGTTGCGAGGTGCGGCGACCGGTGTCGGCTCGCTCGGGAGATTGGGAAGAGTGCTCATAGTTGGTTTCTCCGGTTCGGGGGAAGGTTTCAAATTCTGATTTGCATTCGTCGAGTTAGCGGGCTTCCACATTGCTTTGATACTTCCTTTCAGATTTTTCTTGGGCAGTGCGCAGCCAGCTATTCCGCCGCTGCTATTGATACTTGTTGGTTATTGTGGATAACCAATTAAAGGCACTGGCACGTTAATAACCAAAGTCATCCACAGTGCCAGGGCATACGGGAAACACTGGATTGGCGCTGCCTTGCGCAGTGGCGCGACTCCCAACGTGGCTGCCTCAAACACTGCATGACGAATGTAATTATTCCTCCAACGTTGGCATTTCTTATATCGGGCAACTCCCTTAGATGGAAAATTCATTCGCGCTAGGATAGGGTTAAGACAGCATTGTTAGTTGGCAATTTGTAGTTTAGGCAAGCTGGTCAGACCAATTACAAATTGCCCGATTGCCAATTTCGAATAGGCCCAGGCCCTCGTCATCCGTTTAACCCTATGCTTACGGAACAACAAATTCTCCATTACGTCTCCAGGCAGCCCAAGCACATGGCTGGGTTCAAGCAGCTGATCCATGATCTTGGGCTCAAAGGCCGTGACCGCCGCGAACTGCAACAGCTTTTGCGGGAGCTGACCCGCCGGCGCAAGCTGATTGCCATTGGCAAGGAGCGTTGGGGATTTCCGACCTCGGCTTCCAACCAGGACCTGGTGGTTGGGCGGCTGCGCATGCATCGCGATGGTTATGGTTTTGTAGTCCCGGAGCCAGGATCGTTGCCGGCGCGTGTTCAGGGCAAGCTGCAAGGGGACATCTTTATTCCTCCCCCGGAAATTCGCAATGCCATGCACGGAGACCAGGTGCTGGTGGAGATGGGCCGCCTCCGGCAGGATGGTAAAGCCGAAGGCCGGATCGTCCGTGTGATGGAGCGCGAGCAGGAAACTGTGGTGGGCACCTTCCATTACGGGGATCGCCACAACTACGTTACGCCCATCGATGAAAAAGTGGCCGTAGAAATCATTATTCCCCAGGGCATGGAGTATCCCCAGGCGGACGACGAAGGGTCTGAACCGGGTGAAGACGACCGGGACCATCGTGCGACCACGCTCCCACCCACGCCAAAGACGCCCGGCAAGCCAAGCCCGCATCGTGTGCTGGGCGATGAGGCCCGCCGCAAGGAAACCTGGGACGACCTGGAAGGCGTCGTCGTTGAGGTTGAGATCGTGCAATGGCCTTCCGCCACGCAGAACCCGCGCGGGCGGGTAACGGAAATCCTGGGCTATGAAGATGATTTCGGCGTGGACGTGGAGATGATGATCCGCAAGCACCATATTCCGCACGTTTTTCCTGCGGAGGTGCTGGAAGAGGCGCAGGAGTTTACGGCGGTCATCCCGTACAAGGAACTGGCGCAGCGGCGCGACTATCGCGACCTGCCCATCATCACCATTGACGGTGAAACCGCCCGCGACTTTGACGATGCCGTGCTGGTGCGGCGGCTGGACCATGGCAACTATGAGCTGCATGTCCATATTGCCGACGTGGCGCAATACGTAACGCCAGGCTCGGCCCTCGATCAGGAAGCCCGCCTCCGTGGCACCAGCGTTTACTTCCCCGATCGTGCCGTGCCCATGCTGCCGCTCGAACTCTCCACCGACATCTGCAGCCTGCTTCCCGACGTCGAACGGATGGTGCTTTCCTGCGTGATGGAGATTGACGCTCAGGGCGAGGTGGTGTTTTACGAACTTGCGGAGGGCGTGATCCGCTCCGCCGAGCGCATGACCTACACGGCCGTGAACGCCATTATTGAAGGCGACAACAAGATGCGCCATATCTTTGCCGCGCTGGCAGAGAACATTGACCTTATGTACGAGCTGGCGCAGGTGCTGAACCGCAAGCGCGTAAAGCGCGGGTCCATTGATTTTGACCTGCCGGAGGCCGTCATTGAGTTTGATGACTTCGGCATCATGAAGAGCGTTTCGCCTTCCGAGCGTAACTGGGCGCACAAGCTGATTGAGGAGTTTATGCTGGCCGCCAATGAGACCGTGGCCTCCCATCTGGAGCAGCGCGGCGTGCCCAGCTTGTACCGCATCCATGAAAAGCCGGACGCCAAGCGCATTTATGAATTTGAGACCGTTGCCGCCAGCTTTGGCTACTCACTGGGCGTGGGAGCGCTGCCCATCAAGCGCGTGCAGACGCGCGGGGACAAACGGTCACACTACGGCACCGGACGCAAAGCGCCCACGGTGGAGCTGCCGGAAGAGGTCCACGTAACGCCCCGTATGTATCAAAAGCTGGTGCAGAAGATCGAAGGCAAGCCGGAAGAACGGATTCTCAGCTACCTGATGCTGCGTTCGCTCAAGCAGGCCCGCTACTCGGTCGATAACACCGGCCACTTCGCATTAGCGGCCGGCGCCTACACCCACTTCACCTCGCCCATCCGCCGCTATCCCGACCTGATTATCCATCGCATTCTCAAATGGGTGTTACGCCAGCAGGGCGATCAGCCCGCAATGAAATTGCGCGCGCAGCATGAGCACGCGGCCACGCCGTGGTCCAAACGCGCAGAGAAAGGCTCTTCCGCGCGGCGGCGTCTCTCCGCGGTGCCCTCGCCCGGACCTATCTCTGAAGTTGAACTACATGAAATCGCAGACAGCTCCAGCCAGGCGGAACGCAACGCCGCCGATGCCGAGCGCGAACTGCTGGAATGGAAGAAGCTCAAATTCATGGAGCAGCGCGTAGGAGAAGATTTTGACGGCCTGATCGTCAGCGTTACCAAGTTTGGCCTGTTCGTTGAGTTGACGGAGCTTTTTATTGAAGGCCTGGTTCCCATCACGTCACTGGCAGAC
>DAHUXF010000569.1 GCA_027307295.1 Acidobacteriaceae bacterium | reverse complement strand
CGTCAGATCTGAGCGAAGGTCGGGTGGTATGGGCATTTTTGTCAGCTTGTGCTGCTGCACCAGCACGTAGACTGTCTCCGCGGTCGCGATCACGCGATCGTGGCCGGCGATGCGAAATTCAGCGGCCAGAGTAAAAGACGTGTTGCCCAGGCTCTTCGCATAGACGCTTACTTCCAAGACCTGATCAAAACGAGCCGGCGCTTTCCATTCCAATGTCTGCTTTACCAGTTGAAAGTCGAGTTCGCCGCTAAAGAGCTCTTCACCATAGCCCAGCGCGCGCAAAAATTCCGTTGTCGCCAGATCGACGTATTCGGCGTAGCGCGCGTTGAAAACAACTTTCTGGGCGTCACACTCGCCGTAACGGACCCGCAGGTAATAATGAAAGGGTAAGGACATGTTTAATCCCATCTCTGATGGTGAATGTGCAAATGGAGCCTGAATCTAACGTTGCGGCTGAAGCATGTAGCCTCTGTTGCCGCAAAACACTGAATTCGCGCATGTCATTTTAGCAGGGCTTGGCAGGAATTGGACAAGCTGCCGCAAGGAGTGCAATGGAGCTGAGGTCCATACGAACTGCATGACACGTGCGCGGGGGTATGAGATTTTAATTTGCGAGGAGAATGCCCCGGTCTTCCAGGAGTTTGCAGACGGACCTGGCTGGTTGGTCACTTTCCAGATCAGCATGATCTGCGGCTACAAATGCGCTATTTTCTGCCGCCTGTACGGCTTTCTCTAAATCAGAACGTCCCAGCGCCTGCGAAGACCAGATGGAAATAAGGCCAGCCGCGCTCAGGATACGCACGAGTTGTGGTGCGTGCGCCGGCGCAATCTGCTCATCTACTACATGGACCATGCAGCCACGCGCGAAAAGCATGCGTTCTACTTTGCGTCCCAGACCAGAATTGCTACCCACCCAAACAATGGCTGGAGAATGGCCGCAGCGTGTTACCCGCTCCTGCCGGCTAACAGGTTCTTCTGCGCGTCCATCTGTTTCCGATTGCAGGTCATCCGCATGGATTCCGGTAATCATGCCGGCGCCTAGAGTTTCATTGGTAACGGGATCAATCAGGATCATGCTGCCGGTTGCGGCGTTCCGCTTGTAAGCATCACAGAACAGCGGCCGCTGGCAAACCAGCGTTACTGCGCCAATATCATTGAGGGCAAGATGGTCTGCCGGTTCCTTTTCCAGCGTGCTTATGTCCACTTTGTATCGTATACGCCGAACAGTGGCGCGGACTGTTTGCGTGGTGTGCTTGACAAGGTAGGAGCTGTCAAGCGTAAGCCTGCGTTCATTCATCCAGACCAGGCGGATGTCCACGGTATGTAAAATACGCGGAACGTGCAGCGGATGGACCAGCATAGCGCCTCGACTGACGTCCACATTGTCTGAAAGCGTTACAGTCATCGCCCTGGGTGCAGCGGCCTGTTCAACTTCCTGGCTGTGCGCATGCAGGCTCTTGACGTATGACACCGTGTGCGAGGGAAGGACCATCACCTTGTCCCCCAGGCGCAAAATCCCGGAAGCGAGATATCCGGCATATCCACGAAATCCATCTGCGTTTCGGATGACATACTGCACCGGGAATCTCATCTCAGTAAAGTTTCGGTCACTGGCGATGTGAACTGATTCAAGGTGGCCCAGCAGATTGGGGCCTGTGTACCAGGGCATGCGCTCGCTGCGATGAACAACGTTGTCACCGTGCAGGGCGCTGATGGGAATAAAGCAGATGTCCTTGATTTGAAGCGGGGCCACAAAGTTGGAGAAATCATGGCGAATCGCGTCAAATTGCTGCTCACTGAACCCCACCAGGTCCATTTTATTGATGGCCACCACAATGTGGTTTACCCCCAGAAGGGAAGCAATGAAGGCGTGCCTGCGGGACTGCGGTAAGACCCCTTGGCGGGCATCGATAAGAATGATGGCCAGCGATGCGGTGGAGGCTCCCGTGGCCATGTTGCGCGTGTACTGCTCATGGCCGGGAGTATCGGCGATGATGAACTGGCGCTTGGCTGTGGAAAAATAACGGTAAGCTACGTCGATCGTGATCCCCTGTTCGCGTTCAGCCCGCAATCCATCAGTAAGCTGCGCAAAATCAATCGCGGATGTGCCTTCTCCGCCGGTGCTTTTTCTTACGTCCGCAAGATGGTCTTCGTAAACTGCCTGGGAGTCGTAGAGAAGTCTGCCGATCAGAGTAGACTTGCCG
>DAHUXF010000568.1 GCA_027307295.1 Acidobacteriaceae bacterium | reverse complement strand
GCCCGGGGATATTTCCAGCGCAGTCTCAGGATTGGCTCCGACAATGTAAGGCTTCATGGTGACGATGGCGAGATAGTAATCTCCGGTCTCAAATGCAGCTTTCAGCAGGGGAACGCGGGCCGCATCGCCGGCAGGCTCATCTTCTAGCACGGCGCGGAGCAAACCAATCCGGATATTGGCAGGCGCGCCCTCAATGGCTTTCATGCGCGCAGCAAAGAAGAAAGGATGGGCTGCGTCCGCAGGCGCAATCGGTTTGCCGCTGGCCATCAGGTTCAGCTCTCCGCTTCCCAGGTCAGGAGCACTGCCGGAAAGCGACCGGGCTGCGTTCAATCGTGTCGCATAAGGAACGTTTGCGGATGCGGCTTCGGTCGCCAGGTCTTTGATGGCCCCTGCGGCATCATGGTTCGCAGCCATGCGCGCTTCCGCCAGGCGCACGCGATAGTCGGAATTCCACGGAGTGGACTTCACCAGGTCTTCCAGAAACGGAATGGCCTCAGCCGGATGTCATGTACGGACGAGCAGAGCTGCTGCCGGGTCCTGTGACTCAAACGGATTGCCGACCACCAGCGTCATGCGGCGCAGAAGCGCCAGGCCGCCTTCCAGATTGCCGGCCTGGATGCGAATGTCCGCCAAGCCAAGCATATTAGCGGCGCTCAGATTGTGGTTTTCAACCTCGCGCGCAAAAACGAACTCCAGTATCTTGCTGGCGGATTGCTTGTCCCCTGCCTGCTGCAACTCTGTGGCTACTTTCCGCAGGGCCTCTGCCGCAGGCGCATGCTCTGTGTCCGCGCGATAAGCATCTATCACCGCATCCACGCCGCCCGTCGCCGCAGCCAGCTTCAACTGGATCGCCACCAGCTCAACGTGGCGCTCCCACATGGACCTGGGTAGCGCGCTCAGGCCGTCACGCGCACGATCATATTGCTTTTGTTCAAGAAGATACTGGAGCCAGCGAACCTGCAATCCTTCATAATCCTGCTGGGCATACTCCCGTTGCAACCCTTCAGATTTCTCCACGCTCTCCCGGACCAGATCCAATACACGATGAAAGATTGGCTCGGGATCCAGCTTGTAGTTAGAATTTTCAGAAATAAATTGCCGCAAGAACGCGGACGCCTCCGGGGCATCGGCAGACAACTCCAGAGCCAGGCTTGAGGCCGCAGCTGGGCTCTCGAGGCGAGGAAACACGCTGAGAAGCAGCGGCTCCAGCCGGTAAGAGCCGTTCCTTTTTACATAATGGTGCAGAATCTCAGTCACATCCGGCTGGAACTGCGCAAGCAGCTTACGCGCCGCAAGATTGTTGACGGTGGCGGCAAAGTCTCCCCAGAAAGTTTCCTGCGTCCGGGCTGAGGTGGTTTGCAGCAGCAAAAGCTGCAAAGCCCGCTTCCATTCTGCCAGAGCATCTTCCTGGCGTTTTTGCTTCCAGTAGATTCCTGCCAGGCGATTGTGCGCATCAATGCGGTCATTGCTGAGGTCAAGCACGTGAAGATAGTCGGCAGCTGCCCGCGTCATATCGCCCGCATCCTCGTAATACAGTGCGGCGTTGAAGTATGCAGCGGCACGGTTCGGCGTGTGCTCAATCTCAGCGGGCACAAAATCTTCAGGATCGCCTTTTTTCGTCACGCCAAGATACTCGCCGTATCGCGAGCCATAGTAGTACCAGATGTCTCCGGCAAGGGCCTGCTTGCGGTCTACCGTGTTGGCAAGCCGCTGCCCAATCGTGCCATCCGCCAGCGCGCTGGCAAACGCGTTCTGCACAGGAACACCCGTGTCTCCAAAATAAAGTCCGGCCAGCGCCGTATAAGCAGACCGCCAGACCGCAGGCTCCTGGGCGCTGCGCACATCAATGGCCGGCAGAACAAGCTTGGCGTCAGCGTGGGAGACCAGGAAATTTGCCGCTGCATCGCCCCGGCCGTTCGGCCCACCGGCTAGCTGTACGAGTTGCTGCGGATTCTTAGCCAGCAAAATCTCGAAATAGCGGCTCTGGCGCTCTCCTGCAAGCACCTGGTACTGCTTCATCTGCTCGAAGATGCGCAGCTCATCATCGGCATTTCCGGCCAAGTTATAAATTGCCTGGGCACGGCCCAGATACATCAAGGCGGAATTCGACCTGTGAGCTGCCGCAATCGTCTCAAGCTGCTGGCCCAACTCCTGGAGTTTTAAACGGCGCGTCTGAAGTTCTTCCAGAGATGCAACTGAAGCCGTCGGG
>DAHUXF010000567.1 GCA_027307295.1 Acidobacteriaceae bacterium | reverse complement strand
AATATGAGCATGCGCCGATTCGTACGACATACCCGCGGACTTTTACACTTTTCACAAAGCCGTGGTGATTGATCTATCACTCGCAAATGCGAAGTAACCACGCTCTCATTCGTCGTCGCTGGGCCATTGTATGGGAAAGAGCTTGCCGGCCTCTTCCGGAGTCAATTTGATTCCGACAAGTTCGGCGGCGCGGGCCAACGCCGGATCGCGTCCAGCGGCCAGGTCAGCTGCTGAAGGAACAATACGCTCGTCCGGAAATACGCCTGCCTTCTCCAGGCTCTTGCCGTCGGCCATGATCACATTGGCATCTGTAATGGACACCGCATAATGAATCACGCCGTTCCTGGTTTGGACCTGATGCGGATAGACCTTGCTCTCCATCACCATCCCGGACGATTGATCGCCCACCACCGTTCCGCGCTTTTCCATCTGCACAACCCTGGCGAACAGCTCAGCTGCAGAGGCCGACCGGCTGTCAATCAGGACCACAAGTTTTCCCTGAAACGTTTTGTCACCCCGTGATTTGGTAACTGCCCCGCGCAAAGGCTTCCTGCCGGCGCGGTCGCCTATTTTCACCTCATGGTCGAACATGCCGCCGAGGAAGCGCGATAGAAAGTCGACATAACCGCCGGGGTTCCCCCGCAAGTCCAGCACCAGCGCCTGATGCCGCCGGATTTTATCCAGCATCTCATTCGTGCGCTCAGGATCAAACGCAAAATCGGGCAATTTGTACATGATTGCCCCATTTTCGTACTCCACAACGCGCGGCTGGTGCCGGTGGATAAGGTCGATGATGCGCTCCTCCCAGTTCCAGGGCTCCCACGGTTTCTGGCGCTTCAATTCCGCCAGCGTTTCCAGCTGGCGAGTGTTGCCGTCGGGCGAGCGCACAATGAGCCGCAAGCCATACTGCGGCCGGAGCACGTTGTAAACGTACTCTATCTTCCACAGGTCTTCCCGCAGCGGTGAAAAGCCCGCCACCGATAGAAGCTGATCGCCCGGCTTCAGGCCTTTCTTCTCCGCATCAGAGCCCGGCCGGACAGCCGTAATGAAGCAATCAGAATCTCCTTCAGCCTGCATGCGCCATCCATAATCATGCGTGAAGGGCCGCCCTGGAGGCAGAAAGTTTGTGTGGGAATCATTCAGCGCCGTTACGGCCCCGGCAATGTCCGCCATTCCATAGTTAAGGTTGGGCGCGGTTTCTATTTTGGCTTCGGCTTCCTGAAAGCGCCGGTCAATATCAAACCCGTGGAACGTAGGATCGTAGTAGTTCTTCTTGATCTCATCGTGAACGGTCCGCAATACCTGCTTGAGCCAGTCACGGTCTGCTTTGCTGAGCGCCGGGTCCGGCGTCTGCGCCAACATACGCGCAGACATACACATGAGGAAGACGAGTCCAGTCCGGAAAAGGTACTTTGTCATATTGGTTTTGCATATTGTCGAATTGATTAAGGCAGATTAGCAAGGCGGAAATTTCTGTGTTTGCGGGAAATAGAACAGTCTTGGAAAGCAAAACGCACTCTGTATTTACAGATGTGGCTCTGGACAAAAGCGCGGCATTACAAATCAAGCCTTTCAATCGAGACCCCACTAAATAACACTCGCGCGAACCTTCGTGAAGCACGCTGCCCTGAAGCATGCTCCAAGAGATTCACGCGAGGTTTGGTCTGGCGTTTCTGGTGCTCTATTTAGTTCGGCTTCTTTTCCCCTGGCAGTTCTGGTGGCGGGTAATACACTTTGCTGCCGCCGGTCTTTTGCACCTCATCGCGGAAGGTGGTGCCATAATCCTTTTCGCTGGACAAAGCATAGGCCTGCCGCTTGTAGTTCCAGCTCTTGGGGTTCAGCCGTTGGGCTTCTTTGAAGTGTGGAATGGCCTCCGCCTGATGCCCCGATTTATAGAGCTGTTCGCCCAGTCCGAACTCGGCCGCGGCCTGCCCGATGTTCGGGTCCTGCGCGGCAAATTTTTCGCGCAGATGGTCTTCGCTCATTACGTAAGAACTCTTGTCGCCTTTTTCCACCCAGTCTTTCAGAGCGTTCAGGTATGGCTCGGCGTCCAACCCGGTGAAGTTTTTGAAACGGTCATCAATCTCAAAACCGCAAAGTCGCTCGGCCTTCAGTTTTCGCAGGCGATGCTGTTACGCGCCAACGAAGTGATCGAATAAAGCCCGGGATCTCTGCTATTGGGCACATAGCGGACAATCCGACTGCCCCCGT
>DAHUXF010000566.1 GCA_027307295.1 Acidobacteriaceae bacterium | reverse complement strand
AGGCCGCGACCATTCCGGCAGATCTCCAGCAGGTCTTTGTCTTCAGAAATGTTTTCAGCAGAAATTTCGCGCGTGCTATCCACCACAACCAGCACCAGATCGGCCTCGCTCAGAGCTTCATACGACTTGCGGATGCCAATGCTTTCAGCTTCGTCAGTGGAATGGCGAATGCCGGCGGTATCAACCAGCTTGATGGGGATTCCACCCAGCGCCACGGTTTCAGTCACCAGATCGCGCGTGGTTCCCGGCGTAGCCGTGACAATCGCCCGCTCACGATCAATGAGCCGGTTGAATAAACTGGATTTGCCAACGTTAGGCCGGCCCACGATTGCCAGCGTAAGTCCTTCATGCACAACTTTGCCGTAGGCAAATGACGCCGCAAGTTGCGCCAGCGGCGCTTTTATCGCCTGGAGCCGGACAAGTATCTGCGCAGCGGGCAACACCGCAACATCGTCTTCTGCAAAATCAATTCCGGCTTCCATCACGGCAATCAGCTCCACCAGGTTGCGTTTGACCGGCTGGATACGCTTTGAGAGAGCGCCTTCGAGCTGCTGCGCGGCCACCCTGGCCTGATAGAGCGTCTGTGAATCAATCAGGTCGCGTACAGCTTCAGCCTGGGTGAGGTCGATGCGTCCGTTGAGAAAGGCGCGCATGGTGAACTCTCCGGGTTCGGCCAGCCGGGCTCCGCGCACCAGAGCCAGTTCCACGATATGCCGCAGTACAACCGGCGAACCATGCGCAGAGATCTCAATGACGTCATCCGCCGTATAGGAATGGGGCCGAGCAAAGAAGGTAATGACAGCCTCATCGATGCGCTCCCCGGTGGATGGCTCAATCACTTCCCCCAGGACTGCGCGGCCTGCGGCAAGCGGCTGCTTCAGGCGAAGCATGGGTCCCGCAATCCCGCACGCTTCAGCTCCGGCAAGCCGCACCACTCCGATGCCACCGCGTCCGGGAGGAGTAGCTATGGCAACGATGGTATCGTCCAGATTCATGTTGACTACTGGTTTTTAAGCAATCTTCTTTCAGGAAAAGCTAGCGGCGGGCCGGCCGGGCTGGCTTGTAATCCTTGGGATAAAGCACAACATAGCGGCGTCCGCCCTCGCCTTCACTTTGTGTGACGAGCGAACCATGGTCGCGGAATGCCAGATGGATCAGCCGGCGCTCACGGGATGACATGGGAGCAAAGGAATAAGGCAGGCCGGTCTTGATGACACGCTCCGCCGCCACCTGGGCCGCAAGGTGCAATTCCTGCTGGCGGGCCGCGCGATAGCCTTTGCAATCGAAGGTTACTTTGTCATGGTCTTCCTGATGGAGATGCAGCGTTTCATGCGTCAGGACTTCAATGGAACGCAGCACTTCAGCGCCCCGTTCCAGAAGAAGCGAGCTATCGGGACCGGCAAATTCAATCAGAATCTCCGGCGGCGTGACATCCAGGCCAGGAACAACCGGCGGATTCACGGTGATTCTGTACTTCAGTTTAAACGCTCCTGAAGCAATCATATTCTTCAGAAAAGAATTGATTTTTTTGGCAGTTGCGACTTTGTCCTGAAGCATGTCGTACAGACTCCCTGCGAAATTCTACAGTGCCGCAACGTCAGCGCTTGCGGGTATTGCGGCGTTCAATGGTTTTCTTCACCTGCTGGCCCAGCTCAGACCGGTTAATCACGAGTTGCTGTCCGTAGGAGAGCACTGTGCTCAAAGCCCAGTAAATCGAGAGTCCGGCGGCAACGCCCCAGCTCAAACCACCAATCATGAGAGGTCCCATGAAGTTCATCATTTTCTGCTGGGCCGGATCCATCCCACCCTGCGGCGCGCTCTTTTGCGTGACGAACATGGAAATCATGATCACGATAGGAAGAATGTGCCAGGGATCAGGTGAGGAGAGATCGTGGATCCATAGCCAGTTCGCCTGCCGGAGCTCAATGGCATTGTTCAGCATGGAGTAGAAGGCGATAAGGAACGGCATCTGCAAGAGCAATGGGAAACAGCCGCCCAGCGGATTTACGCCTTCTTTCTTGTAGAGCGCTGACATCTCTTTCTGCATGTCCGCGCGCCGCGGATCTGTGATGCTGTAGCGTTTATATTTTTCCTGGATGGCCTTCATCTGCGGCTGGATTCGCTGCATCCGCAACGATGATTTCATGCTGGAGATGCGCAGCGGCAGCAACGCCATGGTAATGACCAGTGTCAGAAATGCAATGGCCCAGCC
>DAHUXF010000565.1 GCA_027307295.1 Acidobacteriaceae bacterium | reverse complement strand
GAACCGTGCGCCTTCTTGAGGTCCGAGGTCAGGGAAAGGATCATCCAGTTCTGCTCAACGTCCCCGAAACGGCATATTTGAAGTGTGTCATAGGGTACGTAACATAAAGCAAAATAAGCAAATAGTGTACTTGACAACAATACACTCATATTTTATGATTGGTTTGTGCTAATCAGAGCATCTAACGCACTGAAGCACAGACATTCATTACCACCTTTCATTGGAGGAAAAAACAATGACAATGATTACTCGCATCGATCCTTTCCGTGAGCTTGCCAGCTTTTTTGAAAATTTTGCTGAGAACAATGGCAAGGAGCAGTTGGCCGCCGGGACCTTTATTCCTCCGGTTGACGTGTATGAAGACGAACACAGTCTGATCCTGAAGCTGGAAGTCCCGGGCGTGAACGAAGCCGACCTGAACGTTAGCGTTGAGAACAATACGTTGACCGTACAGGGTGAACGGAAATTTGAGAAGGAAGAGAAAGAAGAGAACTTCCATCGCATCGAGCGCCGGTATGGCTCTTTTACCCGCACCTTCAAACTGCCCGCCACGGTGGACGCAGACCAGGTTGACGCCAGCTATGACAAGGGAATCCTGAAGATCGCCCTGGCCAAGCGGGCAGAAGCGAAGCCAAAGCAGATCAAGATCGCCAATGTGGCGAAGACCCTGCAAGGCTAATGCCAGACATCCGGGCTAAAACTTTTGGGTGAACATCCGGACGGGAGATGGCATACATCTCCCGTTTTGTTGTTTAGAGCTGAAACACGACAGTGCTCTGGATCACAGAACCAGCGTTGGGGATTGGGGCAACATTCAAGAGAGCGGAAGGGCTGTTGGAGAAGTTGAGCGAAAGCAAGGCAATTTGACGGCAATTTTTTAAAGCGAAAACATTTTTTCAAGCAGCATCACAGTTAGCAGGACCATAATTTTGAGTGAACCACGGTTGAAGATCACGGTTCAAGCAGGAGTTAGATATGGCAATTCGTTGGGACAAATTCACAATCAAGGCGCAAGAGGCGATCCAGGCAGCGGGAGAGATTGCCGGTCAACATGGCAATCCGGAGATGCTGCCCCTGCATCTTTTAGCGGCCCTGTTGCGGGACGCAGAAGGCATAGTCACACCGGTGCTGGCCAAGCTGGGCGTGAACGCGACATCTCTGCTAGCGCTGGCAACGGAGCGCATTGATCGGCTGCCTAAAGTATCAGGGGCAGCGGAACAGCCGCACCTCTCGGCAGCCATGTCCAAGGTGCTGGACCAGGCTTTCAAGGAAGCTGACACCTTTAAGGACGAATACGTCTCTACGGAGCATCTGCTCCTTGCGATTGTTGCCGTCAAGGACAACGCGAATGAAGCGCGGCAGCTTCTGGTTTCGGCGGGTGCTGATCATGATGCCATTTTGAAGGCGCTTACCTCCATTCGCGGGTCGCAACGCGTGACGGACCAGAATCCTGAAGGCAAATACCAGGCCCTGGAGCGCTATGCCAAGGACCTTACGGAGCTGGCACGGCGGGGAAAGCTCGATCCGGTGATTGGGCGCGATGAAGAGATACGCCGTGTAATGCAGGTCTTGTCGCGCAGAACAAAGAACAATCCTGTTTTGATCGGTGAGCCGGGCGTGGGCAAGACGGCCATTGTGGAAGGTCTGGCGCAGCGAATTATTTCCGGAGACGTGCCGGAGATACTCAAGAACAAGCGCGTGGTCTCGCTGGATCTGGGTTCCATGCTGGCCGGAGCCAAATATCGCGGAGAATTTGAAGACCGGCTGAAAGCGGTCCTGAAAGAGATTGAGGACTCCACTGGAAAGATCATCCTTTTCATTGATGAGCTGCATACGCTGGTGGGCGCGGGCGCGGCAGAAGGTGCGATTGACGCCAGCAACATGCTCAAGCCGGCACTGGCCCGCGGAGAGTTGCGCGCGATCGGCGCCACCACGCTGAATGAATACCGCAAGTACATCGAAAAAGACGCCGCCCTGGAGCGCCGGTTCCAGCCCGTGATGGTGGAACAGCCTTCGGTGGAAGACACCATTTCCATTTTGCGCGGCCTCAAGGAACGCTACGAGGTGCACCATGGCGTGCGCATCAAAGACGCCGCGCTGGTGGCCGCCGCCGTATTCTCGAATCGCTATATCACGGACCGTTTCCTGCCCGATAAGGCCATCGACCTGGTGGACGAATCGGCGGCCCGTTTGCGCACCGAAATCGATTCCAT
>DAHUXF010000564.1 GCA_027307295.1 Acidobacteriaceae bacterium | reverse complement strand
AAGTGCCGCGCCCAAAAAGAATACTGCGGCTAAGGCTCTAAAGAAGACGAGCTGAACAGTACGCCCTCCTTTCGCGGGAGGGCGTTATCTCACTCAATCATGGCTACGGCCAACCTGCTGGATCAGCTTGCTACGCGCTCGGCAAATTTGGCCAGTTCCGTAACCAGTTCATCGTAATCCGGCTCCTGGCTCAATTCATACGTCCGGGAAAAAGCGATCACGCCCTCTTTGTTGATGATAAAAACTGCGCGGTCATTGATGCCCGGCAGCGGCTCTCCCAGGCGTAAAAGTCCGTACTGCTGGGCCACGCCTGCATGAGGCCAGTAATCGCTTAAGAGAGGGAAATCCTGCCACCCGATCAATTTTTCCTGCCAGGCAAGATGACTGTAGATGGAATCCGGGCTGATGCCCACGACCTGGGCATCGTAGTCGGCGAATTTAGGCAGATACCTGCTATACGCCGACATTTCATTGGTTCACGTTGGACTCCAATCCAGGGGATAAAACGCAAGAATAATGTTTTTTTTGCCGCGAAAGTCGCTCAGTTTAAACTTAAGCCGCTGCTTCCCGGTTACGCCGGGGAGCGCGATCTCGGGCGCCATTTCGCCCGCTTTGAGAGCTGCCATTCATTCCTCCATACAGAATCGCTGCTGCATTATGTATTTTCACATCCGGCGCGTTACGTTTGTGTAAATACTTTATTTTATCGTGGTCAAATAATTTAAGACAGGGTAGCTTAAGAAAACAGCACGGCGTACTGCGGCATCGAAATCGATTGTCCCGGTAGAAATTTTAAACTTGCCAGGAAGAGCGACAAATACCAGTACGCTGTAGGAGCAAAAATGCTGGGCATTAACGGTTATAACTACGAGCACTTTTCGCGGGAACTTTTTCATGATCTGGCCAGCACCTCATTTTCCGGTCCTGGCCCAGGGGAGCGGGCCCATGACTTTAAGGTGGCCACGCTGGAAGGCGAGACAGTACGCCTGAGAGACTTTATCGGCAAGAAGAACGTGCTGCTGGTTTTCGGCTCCGCCACCTGTCCCATGACCGCCAGCTCTATTGGCGGCATCAATGAGCTTTATGACCAGGTGCGCGGGGACGACATTGAGTTTCTCTTTGTTTACGTGCGGGAGGCGCATCCAGGCGAAATCATTCCTGCGCACAGCTCAATGCGTGAAAAAATTGAGGCTGCGCGGCTTTTGCGTGATGAAGAAGACATAAAAATGCCGGTTGTGGTGGACGACCTGCGCGGCTCCATCCATCGCAGATATTCCAAGCTGCCCAATCCGGCATTCCTCATCGACAAATCAGGGCACGTTGCTTTTCTCTCCATGTGGTCCAAGCCGGAAGGACTGGCCGCAGCCGTCCACGACCTGCTGGCCTTTCAGAATGACCGCAAGGCAGATCATGGCGTAGTTCGGGGTGGGCAGGACCTCTCCATGCCCGTGCCCTATAGCGCTCTTTCCGCATACCGTGCTCTGGAACGGGGCGGCAAGCAGTCTCTCAGCGATTTTCGCCAGGCGCTCGGTTTGCCGGCACGGGTAACACTGTCGGTGTCCCATCGGACTCGTCCTTTGCTGGATAATCCTGGCCGGGTCATGTCCATAGCAGCATTGACGGCAGTAGTTCTGGCCGGCGGTCTATACGCCGGATTTGAACTCAGGAAACGGCGTCTGGGAGTGCCGCGCAACCCGTACCGGGCTTATGAGAAGAAAAAAATCCGCGATACAGAAACCGGCACGGACTACGGAGCCGTGGGGATATAGAACGACCAGACTGTTGGATCGATAAGCTCCAGCTCTTAATTAAGCGAGCGCTTTCGCTGCAGCAGCAATCGTTCGTTGAACATCACTCTCAGAATGGGCGGCGCTCATGAACATGGCTTCATACTGCGACGGCGGCAGATAGAAGCCCTGCTGAAGCATGGCGCGATGAAATTTACCGAACGACTGTGTATCCGACTTTGCGGCAGTGTCCCAGTCATACACCGCACCCGGCTGGAAGAACCATGTGAACATGGAGCCAACGCGGTTGCTGGTCATGGCTACGCCGGCTTCTTTCGCTGCGGCGGCAACGCCGGCGACCAGGTCTCCACTCAGCTTGTCGATCTGCGCGTAAGTTTCTTTATGCTCGCGCAGGTAACGGAGTTGAGCGTAGCCGGCGGCCATGGCGAGCGGGTTTCCGGATAGCGTACCCGCCTGGTACATCGGCCCTAAAGG
>DAHUXF010000563.1 GCA_027307295.1 Acidobacteriaceae bacterium | reverse complement strand
GTCAACCTCCTCTCCGGACGCAAGGTGCGAATGAGGTGATCGAAGGGCACGTCCTGGTTGGTAAACGCCCTCAGGGTCAATTCCCTGGTCTTTCCCAGATGTTCCCGAAAAGTCAGACTTTCAACGGGCCGCATGCGCAACGGCAGAAGGTTAACGAAGCATCCAATCAGGTTTTCCACGGCGGAAGAATTTCGATTCGCAATGTCGGTGCCGATGACAAAATCATCTTGACCCAAATACCGTCCCAGCAGCAGAGAGAACGTTGCGAGCAGGGCCATGAACGGCGTAACAGATTCTTGCCGGCATAATTTCCGCAAGTCACTTGAGAGTTGCTCACTCAGCCGAAAAGGCTCATGGTTTCCAGCAAACCCCGGCGCGGCCTTTCTGGGACGGTCCGAAGGGAGATCAAGAAACGCAGGCACACCCGCAAGTTCGTTGAGCCAGTAATCTACCTGGGGCTGCAGCGCCCCCGCGGCCCATCTTTGCTGCTGCCATGCGGCATAGTCGGGGAACTGAATTGGCAATTCGGGAAGAGAAGCCCGACGGCCTGAAGCTAATGCATCGTAAAGTTCACCCAGGTCCCTTAACATCACACCAAAGGACCAGCCGTCGCCAACAATGTGATGCAGAGACACCACCAGCACATGGTATTCTTCAGAAAACTTCAGGGCCTTCAGACGAAACAGCGGACCCGTGGTAAGCGAAAAGGGGTGGCCTGCAAGTTCCTCTCCGGCCTGTATAACCACGCTTTCCCATTCGCTCGATACCACGCTGGCGTGGTCCACAAACTCAAGCTCAATTTTCTGGGCCGGCAGCACCTTCTGGGCTGGAGTTCCCTCGATTGAGTAAAACACCGTGCGCAGCGACTCATGCCGCTTCAGAAGATCAAGGAGCGCAGTTTGCAAAAACACAGGATCAACGTGGCCGTTGATTTCAATGGCCCCCACCACGTTATATGCGGCATTTCCGGGATGTAATTCATTGACCATCCATAAGCGCCTCTGAGCAAAAGAGAGCGGCAGAAGTTGGTCACGCGGCGCCAAAGGAATGTTCTGGCCATCTCTGATGGCCTCCACATCTGCTGCAGACCGTTCCTGCTTTGGTGTACTCCCGCCCGGAACTGCTCCGTTTCTGTGCGCATCATCATCATCACTTGCGCGAACGGCGGACTGTGTGCCGCTTATTTCATTCTGGGCATTCTGGTCGCGCGCCATCTCCACAACAGCACTTGTCCGTGCCTCCGGGCCGGATCGATCCCTACCCATGGCCTCAAGAAACTGCATCTGCTGAGCAAACAGCTTGTTCATGGCAACAATTTGCTGATCAAAAAGACGCTCCACGCTGCCAGCGCTATAGCCATGCCCGATATCCGGCAATTCAGTATGTGTTACTGCCCTGTCGCCCCGTGCGTTATGGCTATCTCCATTGGCAGATGCGCCCTGCGAGACCACAGCCAAATCAACCGCTGTTTCGATTGTGTGGACGGCATCCTGGATTTCCGGAATGTCTCTTGTCGCAGGCATGTGGCTGTTGATGTATTCGGCCAGGTTGTTCAGGGAAGCATCTTCTTCAAAAAGCTGAATAATTTCGATTGCAACATCAAAGCGGGTACGGATCCGGCGCATAGCAGTCACCATCACAATGGAGTCCGCTCCCATTTCCAGAAAAGGCATACGCGGGTCAATTTCTGCCGGACTTAAATGGAGCAGCTCCGCCAAAATATCGGTAATCTCCGCCAGAATTTTCTGTTTCCTGCCCGCATTGCGCGACTGAGAGGGTTGCGGGCTGGAAGGCACTGCCATTTTTGCCGTTTTATATTCCGGTATGACCATGGGTGCGCTGGCCAGCGAAGTTACAGCACGTGGCGGCTCTGCCAACGACGTGTCCCTGGCGACTTTGGCTATCCAATGAGGCTTGCGTTCAAAAGGATATGCCGGAAGAGCCGTATGTTGCAGTTTTTTGTCGTACACTTTCTGCCAATTCACTGGAGCGCCGGCAGTATAAAGAGCTGCCAATGATTGCAGCATGCATGTCCTCTCTGGCCGGTCGCGTTCGAGCGAGGACAGCACCAGCGGCTCATGGTCTGCTGGAAGGGTTTCCAGAATCGGCGCTGCCAGAATCGGATGGGCGCTGATTTCCAGAAAGATACTGAAGCCATCATTCCATAGCTGCTGCACGCTTTGCGCAAACCGCACGGAGTTGCGCAGGTTCTTCCACCAATAA
>DAHUXF010000562.1 GCA_027307295.1 Acidobacteriaceae bacterium | reverse complement strand
TTGGTAACGCAGGGCGGCGATGGTCGGATGGAAACTCGAGCGCCGGTGGAGCGCCGTGCAGCTGTTTCCGCCAATAGTTCAGCTGCCCCTCCAGTACTTCGCCCTGGAGCCACTGATGCTGCCATGCGGCAAAGTCCGCATACTGGACTGGCAATTCCGGCAACTCTGCCTGCTTGCCTTGAACGTTCGCCTGATAAAGAACGCTGAGTTCATGGGCCAGTACGGCAACGGACCATCCATCACTGGCAATGTGATGGAAGACGAGAATGGCGATGTGCTCTTCTTCACTCAGCCGCAATAGCCGGAACCTTACCGGTATCTCCCGGCGCAAGTCAAAGCTGCGCTCCCACTCATGCGTAGCGCGCGCCTGGGCTTCAACTTCCCTTACACTCTCACTCAAGCCACTCAGGTCCGTGAACTCAAGCAACTCTGCCGGAGGACCGCCAATCACCTGAACGGGGGTTCCATTCTGCTCGTGGAAGCATGTCCGCAGGCTTTCATGGCGAATCACCACATCTCGAAATGCCTGCTCCAGCGAGCAACGGTTCAGTTTCCCTCGCAAACGCATCGCAAAAGGAATGTTGTAAACGGCGGTACCGGGATTCAAGCGTTCCAAGAACCACAACCGCTGCTGCGCAAAAGACAAAGGCAGGGCCTGGTCGCGGGGGACACGCTCAATGCGGGATTCAGGAATCGCGGCTTCGTGCAACTTACGCTCTATCCAGGCAGCCAGTTTTGAGATGACCGGGAACTCGAACAACACCGGCAAAGGCAGATCAAGTCCCAACTTTTCCCGCACTCTGGCAACCACGCGCAACGCAACCAGCGAATGGCCGCCCAGTTCAAAGAAACTGGTTTCTGCGCCGATTCTCTCCACGCCGAACACTTGCTCCCATATCCCGGCCAGCATCTCTTCCATCGGGGGCCGTGGCGCTACATATTGCTGGGCCGTTTGCCATGCCGATGCAGGCAGGGCCTTGCGGTCCACCTTTCCATTCGAGGTAAGCGGAAAGGCTTCCATTCTGATAAGGACCGCCGGCAGCATATATTCCGGCAAGCGCTGGCGCAGATGGCCGCGCAACTCGTCCGTATCCTGATGCTCGCCCGTGTAATAACCAACCAGCCTTTTGTCCCCTGCAGCATTCTGATGGACGACCACAGCGGCGCGGGAAACGCCGGAATGGCTTTCCAGCGTTGTTTCAATTTCTCCCAGTTCAATACGAAATCCGCGAATCTTTACCTGATGGTCCATTCTGGCCAGGTATTCAATGCTGCCTTTGGCAAGATACCGGACCAGGTCGCCCGTCTTATACAGACGTGCTCCCGGCGTTGTGCTCCATGGATCAGGGATAAATTTTTCCGCCGTAAGAGCAGGCCGATTCACGTATCCGCGGGCCAGGCCAATGCCGCCTATATGCAATTCTCCCGGCACTCCGATGGGAGAAAGCTGGAGATCATGATTGACAATGTAAATCTGCGTATTGGCGATAGGCGCGCCAATCGGCACAACCGTGCTTTGGCTTTGCGGCTGGCAAACCCAGTAGGTCACGTCTACCGCCGCCTCGGTTGGGCCGTACAGGTTGTGCAGCTCCGCATTCTTCAGCCGTTGGAAGAAACGCCTCTGCGTCTCAAAGCCCAGCGCCTCGCCGCTGGCAAGCACCCGGCGGACAGCCTGGCAGCGCTCCACTCCTTCAGCTTCAAGGAATGCATTGAGCATGGACGGCACAAAATGCAGCGTGGTGATCTTGTGCTCAACCATCAGATCGATCAGGTAACTGGGATCTTTATGTCCGCCGGGCCGCGCCAGCACCAGGCATGCGCCCGTCATCAGCGGCCAGAAAAATTCCCATACGGAAACATCAAAGCTGAATGGGGTCTTCTGCAGGACGCGATCATTGATGGAAAGGCCGTACGTGTCCTGCATCCATAGCAGCCGGTTGACAATTGCTTCGTGTGTATTGGCAACTCCCTTGGGCTTGCCGGTTGAGCCGGAAGTGTAGATCACATACGCCAGGTTCTTGCCCAGAGCATGGGACAGCAGGTTGGCCGTGCTTTGTTCCGCCACTACCGGCCAGTCACGGTCCAGGCAAATGACCTGAGCAGTCTGTGCCGATATACGGTCCAGCAGGCCTTCCACGGTCAACAGCACATGCGGATGGGAATCACTCACCATCTCTGCAAAGCGGTCTGCGGGATAATCAGGGTCAAGAGGAATGTAAGCTCCGCCAGC
>DAHUXF010000561.1 GCA_027307295.1 Acidobacteriaceae bacterium | reverse complement strand
TTCTGCGTTATCCCAGCTTGCGCCAGCGCCAGGGTGCGAGATGGCCTCCGCACCCTGATGCCCGTCCATCATTCGCCCTCAGGCCTTGGCTCCGGTGCGGCCGAGCGCGTCCGCCGCATGTTGTCCAGAATGGCCTGCTGGTTAGCGGTGAGCTTGTTCTTGATGTGTACCAGCAGGGTGAGTTGGGCGCGCTTTACATCGCGTTCGGCGTTCAGGACCTTCTCCAGTTGGGCCAAGAGCTGTTGCTCGTCCACATGCTGCGCCTTAGCCAGCGTCAGAAGCTTTTCCGCTTCGTCCTGGAGTTTCCATTGCAATTCAGTAAAGTTTACCTGTGCCTTGCGCACCTCAGCCTTGAAATACGCCAGCTGATCGTCAGTAAGTTGCAGCGCCTCCTGCTTTTGCATAATCAGGTCCGGGGGATAGAAGTTACGGGCAAAAGCGTCCAGATGGGCATCGGCCTGCGGACGGCCTTCCGGTGCAGGTTGTTGTGCCCGTGCCATGGCGGCTACAAGAAAAAGGATTGCGAAAAGATAGAACAGTCGCGTTTTCATTTGTGGCTCTCCTCAGTTGCTGTTAAATGAACTTCAAAAAAACTTCCGTCCAGACGCGGCATGTCCCGCAAAAGCTCGTCGCCCGGAGTTTGAAGCAGGACATCCGTGGGAGCCTGCCAGTGCGCTAATTGCGTGGCAGCGGCAATCGCATCCGGTGGAGGCAGGTCACGGCGCGGCAGTTGAGTGATCACTAGCATTACAAGCGCCATGGCGGCCGCGAAGGCTGAGGCAGTCCGTACCCAACGAGTCTGGGGCAGGCGCAGCCACTCACGCCAGACGGAGTGGCTCTCTTGGGCCGCTTCTGTTGCCTGCATTACGCGCTCATGGAAATCTGGCTGTGGTTCCGCCCGGGCCACAAGCGGCAGCGCGGCATCTATTCGGGCTGCTCGTGCGCGCAACCCTTCAAGCTCCTGGCAGCAGCTTTCGCAGGTTTGTAAGTGCTCCTGTAACCGGGCTTCTGTCGCTCCGCCCAGCGCGGCTTCCACCATGGCGTTCTTCCACTCTTGCGCCGTACTGCAAGCGCCTGGGCGGTGAATACTTCTATTCGTGTTGTTTAAGTCATTGTTCATTGCATTACTTCGAGTAGCAGCTTTCTGGCCGTGTGCAGCCGGGAGCGGACCGTGCCTGGGGGAATCCCCAGCACTGCCGACACATCAGCGGCCTCCATGTCTTCCACCACTGAGAGTTGCAACACCTCGCGCAGCTTGGGCGGAAGATTGGCAATATGATGCCGCAACTGTTCCACCAGCAGGCGGGCTTCAGCATTCTGTGCGCCATCGCATGCTGCCGGCTGCGTAACATGCCATGCTGTATCGCGGTCCATCTGACGCCGCCTGCCACGTTGACGGGTTCAGGGCCAAGCGGAACGAAATGCGATTTACCCAGGCACGAAACTTTTCTCCGTCACGCAATTGGGAAAAGTTCCTGAAGGCATTGAGAAAAACTTCCTGTGCAATTTCTTCGGCGTCGGCGGCATTGCCCAGCACACTGTATGCGATCTGAAAAACGCGGCGCTGGTTCTCCGCCACACATGCGCTGAATCCGCTTTCGCTGGTCGAAATTGCCGTTTTGGTCATCAACGCTTCCACTCAAATGGCCCCGGCTGGCTTACCGTTTCATTATGTCCAGACACCGCGAGTGCAGGTAACGTTCAAATAATGCAGCGATGGCTTATTTCTCCAGCAACTGGATGAATGAGACTGGCTTTTACCGGCAAGCGACACAATTCAATGCCAAAACGGAACACGATCACAACCTGCTTGTGACAAAGCCCTGCTAATTTCTGTTGCCGCTGTGATAGCGGTCACATCCCCTGGTACCGGACTAGACGTAATGTGAAGACATCCTTATAAAGGAGGAAAACAAATGGGCCCACAATTAGCAACAATCATGAAACCGGCTGAACTACCCGCGTTGGTTTGGGCAACAGGAACCGTGCAGCAAATCCTGGTACAACCCGGCGAAAAGTTCTTTGTTTTTTCTCTCCGGGAGAGCAAAGGGACGACAGTGATCCTGCGGATCGCCGATCCACACACCGGCGCTCCCCTTTCTTCCGTAACCAGCGATAACCTGGTTTTCGACCTGCTAAAGGAAGCATTTTTCCGGAAGCTTAACGTAGAAGTTGGCTATCGTGATTTTGGTCCTGACCCACAGGCCGGAATCAACAAACTATGCATTGAC
>DAHUXF010000560.1 GCA_027307295.1 Acidobacteriaceae bacterium | reverse complement strand
TAATCCGGATCGCGGCAGTCGTCGTGGTTCCCGCTACCACCACAGGTGGAGAGACGGCGCTAATTATGGGGCTAGGATTCACTACGTTTAACAAAATAATGTTTGACACACCGCCTCCCGGCGGTGTGATTCCTGAGGCAGGAGGGTTCAAAACAGCGATCCGCAGCGTACCGGCCGTTGCGATGTCGGACGACTGAAGGTTGACCGTAAGCACGGCGCCGCTCGTGTAATTGGTTTGCCGGTTAGCTCCATTCACGGTAACCACCGAGGTGGGGACGAAGTTCGATCCATTGATTGTTATCGTTGTAAACCCCCCAGACGCAGGAATACTAATCGGTGTAATCGACAAAATCGAAGGGACTGGAGAAGCTGTAGCCGTCACATTCAGGTCGGCCGTTTGCGAGATTCCCCCGCCAGGTGCGGGCGTAGTTACTCCCACAAGAATGGTTCCAGGTGTGGACACGTCGCCAGGATTCACTATCGTCGTCAGCTTGGAAGGAGTCAGAAAAATCGTCTGACGCGGCAAGTTATTGAACGTAATTGTAGAACTTGGCGCAAATCCGGAACCGATCACTGACAATGTAAATGTGACCGAGTTCTCTGGCACGCTGGAAGGCGATAGAGAACTGACAACAGGCACGGGCAGGTTGATAACTCCGCCGCAAGACGCCAGCAGAATCAACCCCGCCACCAAAATCCCCGCGGAAAGTTTATTACGTCGAGTCAAGTCTTCTGTCCTCTCATAACTCTACGTCATCGTCCCCACCGGCGTCGGTGGTGTCTGCGGATGCCGCCGCAACCAGAAAGACTACTAGAGATGACAGCATCGAGCAATCGGGATGTCTGTTCATTCTGAGAGTATTGGGCTGCGCGAGGATGTCTGACGATAAGCATTGCGAAGTCTGCCTGTTTACAACTTCGCTCCCGAATTACATATTTGACTTCCATAGTTCATATTTTTTCATTAATCTCCCTAGCGAACACAGGAGAGGATGGCCATATCTTCTTCCGTTTCAATGTCTTCACAATGCCCAATATGATGGTGTTTGTGGATTTCGGGTTGCTACAAGACATACTCAGTGAGTTTTGCGCGCGGCTTTGCGCGCCGATTAGGGTTCGCCCTTCCCGGGGTGTGAAATGCGAACCGGACGACCGTAACACAAGCAAAATTTCTATTGGGTAGTCGAAATCCAAGGAGGAATCATGCAGAAGCAGAAAGCAGGCGGACGGAAGACTTCCTTCCTCGCCTTCGCAGTTCGTTTGGCGGCGGTTGTTGTATTTCTCTTCGCGCTGAACACTGTCGCGCGGGCGCAATCGACGGCAACCCTCCAAGGTGCCGTCACGGACACCTCGAACGCCGCAGTGCCGGGCGCGAAAGTCGTTGTGCACAATCAAAACACAGGAGTCGACCGCACCACGCAGACCGATCAGTCCGGTGCTTACCTCGTCTCCGGACTCCTTCCCGGCGTCTACCAAGTCACGATTAGCGCGAACGGCTTCCAGACGTCCGTGATTAAGGATCTGACGCTCAGCGTCGCGACAACTGTGACTGAAAACACGCAATTGACCGTGGGCCAGGTTACGCAAGAAGTTACGGTCACCGGCGGCACGCCGCTGGTGGACACAAGCAACGCCACGGTAGGCCAGGTCATCAACCAGCGCACCGTGCAGGAGATTCCGCTGAATGGCCGCCATTTCGTGGACCTTGGCCTCTTGGTCCCGGGAACCGTCACCCCGCCTCAAAGTGGCTTCCTCACTGCGCCCCTGCGCGGCCAGGGATCTTTCGCCATCAATACCGCCGGGCAACGCGAAGACACTACAAACTGGATGATCAACGGTATCAACCTCAGCGACGAAGTCCAGAATCAGATCACGTTTCAACCGTCCATCAATACTGTATCGGAATTCAAGATTGACAATTCGACTTTCCCGGCCGCGTATGGCCGCAACTCCGGCGCGATTGTGAATATCGCCACGCGCTCCGGCACCAACGCCTATCATGGCGAGCTATTTGAGTTCCTGCGCAACCACGACATGGATGCCAGAAACTTCTTCAACCCAGATGGCACGCCGCAATCAACATTCAAGCGCAACCAGTTCGGCGGCGTGATCGGCGGCCCGATCAAGAAGGATAAGCTGTTTTTCTTTGCGGGCTACCAGGGTACGAGGACCCGCCAGAATTCAGAAAGCACCATCGAGTTTGTTCCTACAGCCGCCATGCAGACGGGGGATTTTTC
>DAHUXF010000055.1 GCA_027307295.1 Acidobacteriaceae bacterium | reverse complement strand
AGGCCGGTAGAAACAGAGTAGCCTCTGCGTTGATTAAAAAAGAATTTTCCGCTTCCCGATAGCTGGGAGTACAGGGAGACATGAGCAGCACTACTGTCGCAGCCATATCGGGGAAGATCACTGCAAGAACGGCCAGCGTCCACATTGATCCGGGATGCAACGCTTTTCTGCACGACTGTTTCAAGCAATTCAACATACACATTGTCCCGGTGGAGGGCGACCCGGTGTCAGCCCTGAACCGGCAAAAGTATGAGGCGTGCATTCTGCGTCTCTATGATCCTGAGGCCGACAAGATTCTGCAGGCAGCGCGAAACTCAGCTTCCAACCGGCGCATGGTGATCTATGGGATCGCGCGCAACACCCAGGAAGCGTTGCGCTACTCCGCATATGGCATTAACGCGGTCTTTGACGAGCCGCTGGACCGGCAACGGGTCCTGAAGGTGGTGCGCGCCACGCATTTGCTGGTGATTCATGAACTGCGCCGCTATGTCCGCATCCCGCTGGTCTCGCAGACTGAGATTGAGTCGGGCCATCGCGCACCCATAATTGGCACCACGCTGGAGATCAGTTCCGGCGGAATCTCCGTCCGCTCCAACACGCCGCTGCCCAAGTCTGATCCTGTTAATCTGGTCCTTAACCTGCCCGGCCAGGAGAAGATCAGTGTCCGCGCCTTTGTCTGCTGGCAGCGCGAAGGGGATAAAGCGTATGGCCTGCGTTTTGATACAGCCGATGACCGCCGCTTGAAAGTCCGGGCCTGGATCGACCAATATCTGGAAATCGTGTAACCTTAGGCACTCCCACATAGAGCGATTCGAGGGACAGGATTCTCTCTTCATGCCAACCATTGAACTCAACAAGGTGCGCAAGTCATACGACCATTTTGTGGCCGTCAACGACCTGACTTTCAGCATTGAGCAGGGTCAGGTTTTTGGGCTGCTTGGCCCGAACGGCGCTGGCAAGACCAGCACCATCCGCATGATGATTGGCATTACCGCGCCCGATTCCGGTTCCATCAATCTGCTGGGCCAGCCATTTGCCCGTAAGAGCCTGCAAAAAGTCGGCTATCTGCCGGAGGAGCGCGGGCTTTACAAGAAGATGAAGATTTCCGATCAGCTGGTTTTTCTGGGCGAGCTGCACGGCATGTCCGCGGCCCATGCGCGCCAGCAGGCGCTGGCCTGGTGCCAGCGGCTGGAGATTGACGCCTGGCTGGAGAAAAAAGTGGAAGAGCTCTCCAAGGGCATGCAGCAAAAAATCCAGTTCATTGCGGCGCTGCTGCACGATCCTGAATTCATCATCATGGACGAGCCCTTCTTCGGCCTTGATCCCGTCAACGCCACCCTGCTCAAAGATGTGATGCTCGACCTGAAAAAGAAAGGCAAAACAATTCTGTTCTCCACCCACCGCATGGACCAGGTGGAGAAACTCTGTGATGCCATCTGCCTGATCAACCAGGGGACCGCTGTGCTGCAGGGCGACCTGAAAACCATCAAGTCGGGCTACGGCAAACGTAATGTGCAGATTGAGTATGAGGGCAACGGCGATTTCCTGGAGAAAAATCCTCTGGTAAGCGCTTACAACAATTATGGAAATTACGTTGAGGTCCGGCTCGCGCCGGGGGCCGACGCGCAGGAGTTGCTGCACATGGTGGCCGGAAATTCGCGCGTCAACAAGTTTGAGCTGATGGAACCTTCCCTGGAAGAAATCTTTATCAATACGGTGGGTAAGACCAATGCGTAATATCTGGATCATCGCCAGGCGTGAATACCTGGAACGGGTGCGTTCGCGCTCGTTCGTTATCATGACATTCCTGATTCCCGCGCTGATGTTCGGCGTTTCTGTTGTGCCCACCATGCTGGCCAACCGTGGTGAAAATGGCGTGAAACGCATGGTGGTAGTGGCCGCTGACCGCGATACCGCGGAGATGATCCGCAGCCGCATTGAGCAGGAGCAGGACCAGGAAAAAAGCCCGCTCAGCAATACCAGGCAATCACGCCGTAAAAGCAGTGAGCTGCCAATCCACTTTACGGTTGAAGTCAGCACTAATACTGCGGAAGCCGAGCGTACGGCGCTCACGGAAAAGGTCAGGCTAAAAGAGCTGGACGGCTTTCTTTGGGCGACGCCGGATGCGATTGCGGCCAAAAAACTTGTTTTTGTTACCCGCGATGTTTCCAGCTTTATTGAGAATGGCGTTCTTGCTCAAACCATCAGTGATGCGCTGCGCCGCCATGCTCTGAAGAGCAAAGGGCTTACGGATGACGATATTGAATCCGCTCTTCAGGCGGTAGAAGTTGACGCGCAGAGCCCGCTGGGAAAAAATGCGCCGAATCCACAAATCATGTTTCTGGCAACGTTGGGCATGGTCATGGTGATGTACATGACCGTCCTGCTGTATGGCATTAATGTCATGCGGTCCATTCTGGAAGAAAAGACTTCACGCATCATGGAAGTCATGCTTTCCACCGCCAGCGCCAGAGACATGATGGCAGGCAAGATTCTGGGCGTGGGAGCCGTAGGCCTGACGCAGGTAGGCATATGGGCCCTGGCTGCGGGAATATTTTCTGCCGGCACGCTGGCGGCCACCGCGGGAATGATCAAGGGCGTGCTCAGCGTGAAGCTTCTCGTCTTTTTTTCTATCTATTTCCTGCTGGGATACGTTTTGTACAGCACGCTCTGTGCTGCCGTGGGCTCCATGGTGAATTCTGAGCAGGAAGCCCAGCAGATGCAATTTCTGGTAATGATGCCCATGATCCTTTCCATTGTATTCATCGTAAATATCTTTCAGCATCCGTCTTCACCGATTGCTCTGTTTGGGTCGATGTTCCCTTTCACTGCGCCCCTGGTCATGTTCAGCCGGATTGCCATGCAGACGCCGCCGTGGTGGGAGATTGCGATTTCTATTGGGATTATGGTGGCCACCATCTATGGCATGGTCCTGCTCTGCGGCAGAATTTATCGCGTTGGCATCCTGATGTACGGCAAGAAACCCAACCTGCCGGAAATCATGAAGTGGATCAAGTACGCATAGCTGTTGGTAGTGTCTCAGTTTCAGCCGTGAAATAGGCATGACTCGCCAATCCTGGCTAAATTAGCCACGGGTAAATGTCAGAATTTCGTTTGGGATGTTCACAATCTTGGATCATAAAACCAGCATCAAGCCATGATCTTGCTTGAACATGCCGAGTCGCATTGTTTTCCCACCATTGCGCTTTGCGCCTGGCAGTTGCCGGAAGCTGAAATCCTAAGATGCTCTCGATTTGCTCAAAGATGACGGGTATTGTGCACATCCGGTGGTTGGCCAACAAGTCAATTGCGAAGCGATGCGTAGGCGCCAATGCAACATCGTACTCGCAATCAGATTGCTCGGGAACTGAGCGCCGCAGGCGCGAAACAAGGGTAGCCCAGCGCGGAAGCGCTGGGAACCGGGTGGTGTAAATTAGAGCGCCAGAGGCGCGACACATGTCCCATACGTTCAGCAAGAACCACCAGCACATTGTTTTCAGCACGGCCGGACGACGCCGGCTCATTGAAAAATCTTTACAACCAAAGTTATGGGCGTACATTGCAGGAATCTGCCGTAATCATAAAATTTTTGTGCGAGCGGTAGGCGGGATAGAGGACCATTTGCACATGTTGGTGGAATTGCCTCCCACCATCGCGGTCGCAAAAGCGGTGTTGACCGTGAAGTCGAACTCTTCCAAATGGATGAACGAAATGCACCGGGCTTTTGCCTGGCAAAAGGGATATGCAGCATTTAGCGTCAGCGCTTCCAATATCCAGGCGGTGGAGCGCTATGTTAATAATCAGGAAGCGCATCATCGAAAGATCAGCTATGAGGATGAGTTAGTTGCGTTGCTAACCAGGCACGACGTTCCATTTGATCCAAAATTTGTTTTTGGTTAGTGCCGCGCCTACGGCGCTTGCCTGCTTTCTCTCAAGCACCCAGCGCTGCCGCGCTGGGCTACCCTTGTGTCGCGCTGGCGCGCTGAACTTGGTGCTGTTGAATCTTTTGGGACAGCGGTCACTAGAGTGCATTGCTTTTATGGGGGCTATTTTGCACGTAAAATCACGAGGTCCATACTCTTCTTCGCAACAGCGATACTGAGCCGCATTATTTTTGTCCTCCTGAGCGATGCGTGCATGAACGCGCACGCGACTCGAAGCTTTTGAAGAGCCACGTGTGCGCTCTTGCACCTTATACAATCGGAATGTGACTGACTTGGCCCAGGTTTCAGGTGAACGCGCCCGCACCGCTCCCCGCGCTTTTTCTTTTGGTGATCGCGTCAAGCTCTGGCTGATCTCCTGGGCCGGATACCTCTTGATACGCATCGTAGGCTCTACCTTGCGTTACACGCTTATTGCCGAACCCGGCTGTCTGGCTGACGAGCATGGTTTTACGCTGCCTTCCATCTGGTGTTTCTGGCACCGCTGCGTTATTCCGTCGGCCTACCGCTTCCGCCGCCAGAAAATTGCCGTGATGACCAGCCGCAGCTTTGACGGCGAATATATAGCCCGCATCATCCGGAGATTAGGTTTTATCCCTGTGCGTGGATCGAGTTCGCGCGGTGCTGTGGGAGCGCTGATCGGCATGCGCAGGCAATTGGAACTGGGCCATGCCGCCGTGTTTACGATTGATGGCCCCCGCGGCCCTCGTTACGTGGCCAAGCCCGGCCCTGTCCTGCTGGCCAAGAAAACCGGCGTGCCCATCGGTTGTTTTTACGTAGCAGTGCAACGCGCCTGGGTGCTCAACTCCTGGGACCGGATGCTCATACCCAAACCTTTCTCGCGTGCCGTGGTGTATGCCAGCAGCCCAATATATGTTCCGCCGCAGGCCACCAAGGAGCAGATGTCTCTGCTCCACCAGCAAATGCAGAGCACGCTGGAAAGGTGCCGCAGCAAGGCAGAAGAGCACTGCGTATAATCGCCTGAGTGGGACCTTCCGGGCGCATTCTCGCAATTGATTACGGCAGCCGCCGCATGGGGCTGGCCGTTACTGACGAACTGGGCATCACCGCGCAAGGCCTGGAAACCCTGCAACGGAAGAACAACCGCGCCGACTTTGGCCGCCTGGAGCGCACCATCCGCGAATACCAGATAAAAGAGATTGTTCTGGGCAATCCATTGCGCATGAACGGGCAAGAAGGCACGCAATCACAAAAGGTGGCCGAGTTCGCGGAGCAACTCCGGCAGAAGTTCAAGTTGCCGGTCCATCTTTGGGATGAAAGACTGACCTCGGCGGAGGCCAACCGCTTACTGCGTGAATCCGAAGTGAGCACGCAGAAGCGCGTCCAGGCTGTGGACCGCATGGCTGCTGTGCTGATCCTGCAATCGTTTCTCTCTTCCCGAGAAATGCGGGATACGCGATACTGAACCATTACCAGATTGATCTTTATGAACAATTTGTAGTTTGCACCTTGACAGAAATTGAACCGCCGACTATACGTGTAAGTGGCACACTAAAAGTGCCAGCGGATCCTCGGTAGGCGAGGCTCCCGCGCAACACAAAAGCCACTGCCCAACGAGCCATCGAGAGATGCCGGTAACTGGGTAGAACAGGAACTCCCGGATTAAGGGTTTTCCCAATGTGGCTGAGACCAAGGGGTCTCTTACGGGGCGCGGTGCTGAAGCTTGGACAAGGAGGGTAACAGCCGTGCTGTCTTCCACCTGCTTCCCAGTCTTCACTCTTCCCCCATTTGAACAAAAGGGTTATGCAAATTCTTATAGACGAACCTCCGAGTACCGGAGACCAAACTCCGCGGAAGCTCCAGCCTATGCATAGGTGATCCAGCCTTTGCTCAGCTCTGGTTCTTCCGTGTAACTGGAAGAACAGAGTTGAGCCGCTGCACATGAACCAGCAGCAATCTCTTTTCTGTCTTTTCGCACGAATGTCGTACTTCGTCCATTCCCGGCACAAGCCGGAGAGTGTGGAGGAGTTTGTCTCAGCGGGCTTTGGGGTGGAGAAGAAATCATGAAGCAATCTTTACCAATATTCAATGGGACTGCGCCTGCCATGGCCACGGGTGTTACTGTGCGCACTTCATGGCAGCGCAATCTGCTTACCTTTCTTATGGTCTCCGGACCTGGGCTGATTGTGATGGAAGCGGACAACGATGCCGGAGCGGTTTCGACCTACATGCAGGCCGGAGCACAGTATGGTCTTCGCCTTTTATGGCTCATGCTTCTTTTGCTGCCGATAACTTATTTCGTTCAGGAGATGGTTGCCCGCCTGGGAATCGCCACAGGCAAAGGGCATGCTGCCATGATTTACGAGCGGTTCGGAAAATGGTGGGGGAGATTTTCCCTGATCGATCTACTGCTGGTCAATTTCCTCACGTTGATTACAGAGTTTGCCGCTATTTCCCTGGCGTTAAGCCGGATGAGCATTCCACCATGGATCGGCGTTCCTTGCGCTGCCCTGGCCCTGATCGCCTTGGTAGTCACGGGAAGCTATTTGCGCTGGGAGAGAATCGTTATCCTGCTTTGCCTGTTGGACGTGACATGGTTTGTCCTGGCTTTCATGGTACATCCCGACTGGAGTGCCGCTGCTCGTAGTACCGTGGCGCCCGGTCTGCCGGCGGGTAAGATCAACACAAACCTGATTTTCATCATTATTGCCATTGTGGGCACCACCATTGCGCCCTGGCAGCTGTTCTTTCAACAGAGCTGCGTAGCGGAAAAACGTCTTCGTTTCGCCGACCTGAAATGGGCCCGCCTTGATACTCTCATCGGCGCCCTCTTCACCGTGGCCGTGGCAGCGGCCATGATGATCGTAGGTGATTTTGGCTTTCGCAAAGGGATTCCCTTTGACGACCCGGCACAACTGGCGGCGGCCATTGCGCCCATAGCAGGAAAGTTCGTGCGCAATGGAATCCTTCTACTGATGGTCAATGCCGCAGTGCTGGGAACAACCGCCATTTCCCTGGCCAGCGCCTGGGCTTATGGCGAGGTGCAAGGCTGGCCGCACTCGCTGCACAAAAAGCTAAGAGAAGCTCCGGGGTTCTATGCCATTTATATAACGTCTATAACCGCTGCTGCCGGCATTGTGCTGCTGCCAGGGATGCCGCTGCAGCTGGTGATTGTTTCTGTACAGGTATTTGCCGGATTGATCCTGCCTTCGGCCATTATCTTCCTGCAGTTGCTCCTGAACGATCATGCGCTCCTGGGCGAGCGGTGGATTAACCGGCGTTGGAACAATCAGGTGAACTGGGCCATCATCGTGGTTCTCTTTGCTTTATCAATGCTGCTGGCACTTCAGGTATTTTTTCCAAAAATGTGGAGTTAGACGAAAGGTAAATCGTAATGATTAATATAACTGTCGCCAAAGAACCCATGTTCGTTGTGGTCCATCCTTTGCAGGACGAACCCGAAACCAAGTTATCGACGGAAGGTCTGGGGCCTTTACGGATAACGCGCGCAGTCAGAATTTCCCTTGTCGTCCTGCGCGCTTATCTGGCTGCCATGACACTGATGCTCATCTATCACGCGTTGGACCTTGCAGGAGTTTTCCATCAATAGCCGAAAGGACGCACTTTCATGCCTGGTATCTTCAAATCGCATCGCTCCTGCAAGAGCAGGTACGCCGCCCTTCTAGCACTATGCTTGGTCGCATTTTATTGTGTGATGCACGGAACGCCCTGCCGTGGCCAGGAGCAAACAGAGTCGCCCAAGGACGAGTCATTGGCCACTGTGTTTCCGCATTCCTCCACCGCTCCGTGGTGGGTTTCCGGCCAGGTCAATCTGGTGTTCCAGGCGCATCCGGACTTTCATGCGCTTTATTCCGGCTTTAACAGCCTTTCACCGCGCGCCGAGCATGCTACCTCACGCGTGCTCACCTTGTATACCGGCTACCGGTTTTCCAGCCATACCGAAGCCATCTTCAATCTGGAGAGCGCAGGCGGCAGGGGCCTGACGGATGCCGTGGGGCTGGCCGGATTCACGAACGTGGATGTTGTCCGGAACCCTACGCTGGGATCAAAACCTTATGTCGCCCGCGCCATGGTGCACCACGTTTTTGCGCTGGGCCAAAAAGAAGAAGATGCGGAGCGAACGCCAACCTCTCTTCTGCAGAAACTGCCGGAGCGCCGCCTGGAGCTGCGCGCCGGCAAAATGAGCATGGCAGACTACTTTGACGCCAGCTCCGTGGGCAGTGACAGTCATTTGCAATTCCTCAACTGGACAGCGGTGAACAACGGGGCTTATGACTATGCCGCGGACACACGCGGCTTTACCGTTGCCGCCATGGCCGAATATGAAGACCGTAAATGGGGCGTGCGCTTTGCAGAAGCCCTGATGCCGAAGATCGCCAATGGGCCCCATCTGGACTATGACGTGTTTCGCGCGCACTCTGAAAATATTGAACTTGAGTTCAGGCCGGAGTTGCAAAAGGGAAGACACACCGTGCTCCGGCTGCTCAGCTTTGTGAACCACGCCAACATGGGCAGCTACCGTCAAGCCATACAGGCATTTTTGACAGGGACCGATCCCAGGCCGGCAATCGAAGCGCACCGCCAGCAGGGACGCATCAAGTATGGCTTTGGCATGAACGCGGAACACGAACTGACAAAAACGGTGCGCGCATTTGGGCGTCTGGGATGGGATGAAGGCCGGAATGAAAGCTTCGCTTATACCGAGGTTGATTCGGCAGTGGCGGCGGGAGCCGATTGGCGTCTGGAGCGCTGGCGCCGGCCCAATGACAAAGTGGGACTGGCGTACATGTCGAACGGGATTTCACGCGACCATCAGCTATATCTCAAATTGGGCGGCAATGGCTTCCTGCTGGGCGATGGCCGGTTGACCTATGGACGCGAAGACATTCTGGAAAGCTACTATACAGCTCACCTTTGGCGCGGCGTTTACATGTCGCCCAGCCTTCAATGGGTTGCCCATCCTGGATACAACAAGGACCGCGGCCCGGTTGTTGTCCCCGGACTCAGATTACATCTGGAACTCTGAATTGCCCAGGCAGAGCGCATCTTTCATCTTTCATTTTCATTGCAATTAAATTGCACTCAAAAATTGCAACTCGGCGTTGCTGGTTCGTCTTCCAAACCTACAGAAGGGCATAAGTCCCGGCAGTGCATTGTCCATTCGTGACGCGGATGCGAATGGTTGTAAGTGGAGGAACTCGCGTTCCACCTTAGAATAGACCAAGTTGATATGGCGAAATTTTTATTCAGAGCGATTGTGATTGTCGTCCTGGCCGCTTCTGCTTTCCTGGTCTATGGACTCCTGCTGCCCGCCGGCCCCACGCAGGAAAAACTGGTGCAGCTGAAGCCGGGTTCGTCCGCGCACCATATAGCAGCGGATCTGCACAGCGCCGGCATCATTCGCAGCCAGTATGCTTTTCTGCTCTGGCATTATTTGCATGGACGCAAACCGCTCAAAGCCGGGGAATATGCCTTCTCGCATCGCGCCAACATGCGTGAAGTGTATGACCGCATTGCTCACGGTGACATTTTCTTCCACACCCTGGTGGTGCCGGAAGGCTATAACATTTTTGATATCGCTAATGCCGTGGAAGAAGCCGGGCTGGGCAAGCATGAGGATTTCCTGAAAGTTGCCCGCGCAGACACTGCCCTGATACGCGATCTGGACCCACAAGCGCCGAGCCTGGAAGGCTATTTGTTCCCGGACACATACCATTTCACCCGCACGCAGTCACTGCATGACATGGCTGGAGCCATGGTGCGCCGCTTCCGCCAGGAAGCCAGGGAAGTGGGGCTGCGCCAGAATGTGCATGAAATGGTGACCATGGCCAGCATTGTGGAAAAAGAGACTGGCGCGGCCGAAGAGCGTCCCAAAGTGGCCAGCGTGTTCTATAACCGGCTGAATAAACATATGGTGCTGGCAACCGATCCTTCTGTTATTTATGCTGCGCTGCTGAATAACCGCTATAACGGGGTGATTCACCAGTCCGATCTGCATTACCGTTCGCCTTACAATACCTACCAGAGCGCCGGCCTGCCGCCCGGACCTATCTCCAATCCCGGAAGGGCGTCCTTGGAGGCCGCATTGAACCCTGCACATACTGATTACCTCTATTTTGTAAGTGATAATCAGGGCCATCACCGCTTTGCCCGTACGGATTCTGAGCACGCCGTCAATGTACAGGCCTATCGCCGGGCCGTGGCCCAGGCGGTAAATCGCTAGATTTTCTGTCTGATTTATCCATCCTTTGTCACCCTCTGAGTTGTCCTTGCAGGCCGCACAGATGCTCTACGTTCGATATACTGAAATTGCATCACATTGAATGAGAGTACTGTCTAAAATAGATGTCTTTTTATTTGCGTAAATTTACCTTCATTGCAGTTCTAGCCGTTGTGCCGCTTGCAGGTTGTGGGTTCCGCTCGTCCCATCCGGTAAAGATGCGCACCAGCACCGCCGTGCTCAAAGAAGCCACCGTGGAGCAACTGGTGGAAAACATCAACACCAACGCCGGGAAGCTGACGACATTAAAAGCCACCGTGGATATTGACAGCTCTGTCCTGGAACAAAAGAAGGACAAGGTAACAGACAATCCCCAGGTGGCGGGCTATATTCTGGCGCGCAAGCCGGAGATGCTGCGCATGCGCGTGCTTGTCCCGGTGGTGCGCAACACCATGATCGATATGGTGAGCAATGGGAAAAACTTTGAGCTCGCCATCCCTCCGCGCAGCAAGTTCTTTGTAGGCTCCAACCGGCAGCCTTCCAAGCCATCGCCACAACCGCTGGAAAACCTGCGTCCGCAGCATATTTCTGACGCTCTGCTGCTCAAGCCGGTAGACCAGGAAAAAGAGATTGCCGTCCTGGAGAATACAACCGAGATCGTCAAAGACCCCAAGAGCCACAAGGACGTGGAGCAGAGCGCCTATGCCGTTGTTGTGATCGATAAAGATGCCACCGGCTATTACCTCGCGCGCCGGATCACCTTCAGCCGCACCGATCTTTTGCCTCACGAACAGTACCTCTATGACCGGCAGGGCGGCCTGGCCACGTATGCTCATTACGAAAATTATTCGGATTACAATGGCATTCAATTTCCCGGCATCGTCTCTATTCAGCGGCCAAAGGAAGGCTACGCGATTACAATCTCCATGGTGAAGGTG
>DAHUXF010000559.1 GCA_027307295.1 Acidobacteriaceae bacterium | reverse complement strand
CAGATCGAAGGTGAGCGTGCGCGGCCGCTCCGATTCCATTACCTCCCGCGCCGCCTGCCACACCTCAGCCTCGACGCACCCGCCGCCGATCGTTCCCACAATCGAGCCGTCATCGCGCACCAGCATCTTCGCCGTCTTGAACGAGGGAATCGACCCGCGCACGTTGACGATGGTGGCCACGGCCCCACGGCGGCCCTCCCGGCGCAACCGCGTTATCTCTTCATAAATGTCCACAAGGATATTGTAACCGGGAGGGCAAGCGGTTGTTAGCGGGATGGCTTCGTGCATGTCTGAGTTGTGAATCGTTTCGTGAATCAAAAGAACTTGGGAGCGCAGGCGCCCTCGCCTGCGGCCCTTCCAATTAATGCCTGTTGGGTTGGAACCGTCCTGCCAGTGGCAGAGCGATCTCACGTATGCCGCGAATCAAGGCGCTCGTTATTGATTCCCGTCTCCTGTTCTTTGCGCCATAGAAATGTCAGCTCAAGGTAAGTCCACCGCCGTTGGATGCCTGGGCTGGTACAGGCCGAGTTTGCCACCGCCGGGCAGGTGAATGGTTGTGATGGAACCCCATCTGGCTTCAGTGACAGCTCCGCATTGCACGCCTTTGCCATCAAGTTCCTTCATAGTGGCCTGCAGATCGTCGCACATCAGGTAGAGTTCGTGATGCGGATTTTCGCCTTCCTCGATTGGATGCGCAGCGAGTTCAGCTGGCGGTGCGGCAAAGATCAACCACCCGTGGCCGGCATCCACCGATTTGAGGCGCAGCACATCGCGCAGGAAAGCGCGTACTTTGTCAGCGTCCCTGGTATAGACGATAGCGTGAAGGCCGGTAATCATGTGGAAACTCTATCACTGATAAAACATCAATGACACTGATAATCAAACACGGTGTGCCGTCAACCTTCACATAAGGCCAGTGGTTTCATCCGTGTTGATCTGTGCAAAGCAGTGGTAAGTTTTTTGTTCTCCGTGTTACAGTCCAATGTTTACCCATCATTGATGTTTACCCGTTACCCAAGGAGACGCGACCGATGAAAGCCATTCGCTTCCATGAATTTGGTGGTCCTGAAGTCCTGAAGTATGAAGATGTGGCCGATGCCAAGCCTCGCAAAGACCAGGTGCTGGTGCGGGTGAAGGCATGTGCGTTGAACCATCTGGATCTCTTTATCCGCAAAGGGCTGCCGGGGGTGAAGCTGCCGCACATCAACGGGAGTGATGTTTCCGGGGATATTGCCGAGGTGGGCGAATACATTACTGACCTGCGAGCCGGCCAGCGCGTATTGCTGGCGCCCATGACGTTCTGCGGCGTATGCCCAAAGTGCACCGAAGGGCAACAGAATTTCTGCCCGCAGTTTTCTGTGTTGGGCTATTTGAATGATGGCGGCAATTGTGAATATATTGCTGTGCCGCGCGTGAATGTGCTGCCCATTCCCGATGAATTGACGTACGACGAAGCGGCTTCGCTTCCGCTGGTGTCAGTGACGGCGTGGCACATGCTGGTAAGCCGTTGCGGCATCAAGCCGGGAGATACGGTGCTGGTGCTGGGCGGCGGATCGGGCATCGGCTCAATCGCCATCCAGATATGCAAGATGTTTGGCGCTACCTGCATTGCCACCGCAGGGGATGAAAACAAGCTGGACCAGTGCAAGGACCTTGGCGCGGACCACGTCATTAACCACTACAAACAGAAAATCGGGGACGAGGTAAAGAAAATTACCAACCGCCAGATGTGCGACATTGTTTTTGAGCATGTCGGCAAAGCCACATGGCCTGAGAGCATGAAGTCACTCAAGCCCGGCGGCAAGCTGGTGACCTGCGGCGCTACCACAGGTCCGGAAGCCAGCTTTGACATCAGGTTTCTGTTTGCCCGCCAGCTATCGTTTCTAGGCTCCTTCATGGGGACCATGGGCGACTTCCACGATGTAATGAAACATATCTTTGCCGGCAAGATCAAGCCGGTGGTAGACAAGAGCTTCCCCTTGCGCGAGGCTGCTGCCGCGCATGAACGTCTGGAAAAGAGCGAGCAATTCGGAAAGGTGATCTTAAACCCTTAGTCGCCGGATTCGCGGATCGGCGCAGATAGCAGATAGACGTAACCTGAATGAACGCCAAGGACCTTCATGACGGAAGCAGTCGCTCCAAATTCTGTTGCCATTGGACGCCCTGATAACCGCTTCACCTCCGGCCCCGCGATTGTCTTGTATATCGCAGCGGCCAAACTGCTGCTGCACCTGTTGAC
>DAHUXF010000558.1 GCA_027307295.1 Acidobacteriaceae bacterium | reverse complement strand
TCCTTGATTTCGGAAACGGTAAGCACCTGTGCGGCGCAGGCCATATTCAGGCAGAACAGAAGAATGATGGTGTGGCGTGCAGGGTTCATCGTCATGGCGGTGTCCTTCATTGTTTTGCCGCTGGAGTCTGGCCCGGCGGATCGGTCACGGCGCGAATATAACCGCCACGGCCTTGATTTCATCAGAAGTCAGTGTACTGCTGTATGCCGGCGTTGCCGGAGGTTTATGCAGCGCAGATCCGTCCTAGGTAGTGGGTCAGTTTGAAAAAACTGACCCACTAGCAGTATCAGCGTCCTGCGAGTCGCTTGCGAATCGCGGGCCTTTAGGCAGACATCATTCGCGTCAGCCATGAGCTGTCGACAAAACTGTACCACCAAATCAAAAGACAAATTCCAGTGCTGTGACCGCTGTGTTGGTGCGGAACGGCTGAACAGCCACGGGCAATCCGGTGATCGGGTTGGTGACCACGGTCACAAACTGCTGCGGCCGTATCTGATATTCGAACGATGCTTTTATGTTGGCATGGATCAGGAACTGCACGCCCGGTGTAAACCGGTTGCGGGTTGACCGGAACGGCAGGACGAAAGGCGTTGTCGTGCTTTGTCCCAGACCGTTAATCCGGTCTGCACCCGAGTTCACTGCGTCCCAGCGCATGATGGCCATGATCCACGGCAGCGGTTGATAGTCGGTTTGCACAAACCCGCCGGCAAACGTGGCTGGACCGCCATGCACAAAGCCAACCGGCGCCGGTGACGTGGCTATAATCGGCAGTGGAACCAGCGTTCCAGTTACATCCACAGGCAGTTGGTTGGTATCGTGGCCGTACATGAACAGGCCAAAAATGTTCAGAGTGCGATAGTTAAAGCTGAAGTCGCCGCCGGCGCGGTAAAAAGGTTCGCGCACATTCAGGACAACCGGAGTGCCGGCCAGGGTCTGCCCGCTAAAGCGCTGTACCGACCGGCCATAGAAGTAGAACGATCCCAGGTTCAGGAACGTGTGGTCGCGCGGGCCTGAGGCTCCGGCAGCCTGAACTGCATTGCGGCTGCTGGCATCCCGCTCAAGATTGAAGCGGTAAGAGACCCGGCCATAGAGATCTTTGAAATTGGCATCTGAGGCAAACCCTATGCCGCCATTGTTGCCGCCCGTGGGCGAGGGCACAAATGGGCTGGCATTGTCTCCCTGGGCAGTTCCGCTGGTGTTCTGGTCCAGGACCGCAATGGAGTAGTGGTAGCCGCCATTGGAATGGCCGCCGCTGAATTCAACTCCATTCGCGCCGTTGGTTATGGCAAAAGTATTGTTCACGTTCTGCTGTGCAAAGCCAGGTGTTACAGCTCCGAGATTGGCCTGCGAATAAATGTCATAAGTGCTGATGTTGTAGCTGCGGGCCTGGCTGAAGGGCAAATCCAATTCAAACCTGCCTACACGGAACGTAAGCGAATCCTTGGGCATCTTAAGAAAGCGGCCAATATTGACGAAGCGCAGATAACCGTCGCCGAGCCCGCCGTTTGCGTTCTGTCCGCCGATGCTGATGTCATCGTCCACCCAGAAAGCGATGTCGCTGCCAAAATTGCCGGCGGTAAAGATGCTGAATAAGCCGGTGCTGAAATCGGTCTTGGGGATAAACGGCGTCACCGTGCCGGCGGGTGAAAGCGCGTTGAAATTGCCGCGATTGCCCGCCGTTTTCTGGAAAAACGTGTTCATGCGCAGGCCGACCGGCAGGCTTCCGGGAATGCTTCCGGGCCAGACGCTATGCGGAAACTGCTCTTTCTGTGCCGGCGCTCCCAGCAGCGTTGCCGGTATCTTGAGGAAGGTTTCGTCATCCGTGGGAAACTTGAAGCCTGCGTCCTTAAAGGCCTTGCCAAAGTCGTTCAGCTTGGGAAAGTTAGAATGGCATGTTGTGCAGGAAGTCTGGTACTGACGGGCAAATGCAGGAATTGCATGAGACATGGCGGGGGACAATAGAGCAAGCAGCGCCACAATACGGCCAATCAACCCGGTCTTAATTTGCATAGTTTCTCCTTCGTTTCCGATGATCTTCCAACCCCGCCAACTTCTCACTGCCAGGTTGCAAGATGTGTAATAAAAACCTATGAACCTGCCTGATGCTTGGCGTCACACGATTGCGTACCGCACGTTACAGACAAAGTGTTTTGCAGTTGCTTTACCGTATGGGATCGCGTGGATGATGATTACATGGGGGCCAATAAACGGTTTGTGATGTATATCACGCTTATGGTCATGC
>DAHUXF010000557.1 GCA_027307295.1 Acidobacteriaceae bacterium | reverse complement strand
AAAGAAGGTCAGGAACCACAGCCGGAACATGTAGAACGAGGTAATGAAGGCGGTGATCACGCCGATCAGCCAGTAAACCCAACTTGCCTGGTACGAGCGCCAGAGGATTTCGTCTTTGCTGAAGAATCCCGCAAAGCCAGGAATCCCGGAAATCGCTAAAGTGGCGGCGGTCATCGTCCAAAAGGTCCATGGAAGTTTCGTACGGAGGCCGCCCATCTGGCGCATGTCCTGTTCGCCGCCCACGGCGTGAATTACCGAGCCGGCGCCGAGGAAGAGCAACGCTTTAAAGAACGCATGGGTCATCAGATGGAAGATGCCGGCGCCGTAAGCGGCCACGCCGCAGGCCAGGAACATATAGCCAAGCTGCGATACCGTGGAATATGCCAGGACGCGTTTAATGTCGGTCTGAGCGACGCCCATGGTCGCAGCAAAAATTGCGGTCAGGCATCCGATGACGGCCACGATTTCCAGCGCATGTGGCGCAAGATTGAAGATGGCGTGCGAGCGGGCGATCATATAAATGCCCGCGGTGACCATGGTCGCGGCATGGATAAGGGCCGAGACCGGCGTGGGGCCTTCCATGGCGTCCGGCAGCCAGACATAGAGCGGAATCTGCGCGGATTTGCCAGTAGCGCCAAACATGAGGCAGAGCGCAGTGATAGTGATCCAGCCCCAACCGGCGTCCTGCGGAAGCTTTGATACCTGCGCAAAAACTCCGGAATCGCCCGCAAAATCAAGCGTGCCGAAATGCTGCATGAGCAGGAACATCCCGATCAGAAAGGCGAAGTCGCCAATGCGGTTGACGATGAATGCTTTCTTGCCCGCGTTGGCGGCGGAATCCTTGAGGAAGAAAAAGCCGATGAGTAGATAAGACGCCAGGCCAACGCCTTCCCAACCAACGAACATCAGTAAATAGTTGTTCGCCAGGACCAGCGTGAGCATGAAGAACATGAAGAGGTTCAGATAGGCAAAGAAGCGATAGTATCCGCCTTCATGGGCCATGTAACCAACGGAATAAATATGGATCAGAAATCCAACGCCGGTGACTACCAGAACCATAATCATGGAAAGCTGGTCTAGTTGGAAGCCAAACGACGCGGAGAAGGTTCCGGCGGTAATCCAGGGGGCCACAGTTTCAACATGGGGCAGGGAAGTGCTGCCTCCTGGCCACGCTGTCCAGACTGCCCATGCCGCCCAGACAAAAGAGGCAGCGGTAACGAGCAGGGCCACGGCGCTGACCATCGCATTCTTGAAGCGACGGCCCAGAAGACCGTTGATCGCCGCGCCGATCAATGGCAGCAGCGGAATAACCCAGAGATTTAAGTTCTTGGTCATAATTTCAGCAGGTTGACGCGGTCAACGTTCAGGGTCTCACGAGTACGGAAGATCGAAATAATAATGGCAAGTCCAACAGCGGCCTCCGCCGCGGCCACCACCATCACAAAAAAGACGAATACGTGCCCGCTCAGCGGGACGATGTGCGCTCCGCTGGGAAGATCACGCGGGTGGGTTTGCCAATAGTTGGCAAACGTCACAAAGCTCAGGTTTACAGCGTTGAGCATCAGCTCAATGGACATGAAGATGGTGATGATGTTCCGTTTGAGCAAAAAGCCCAGCACGCCGAGCGAGAAGAGGACCGCACTGAGCATCAGATACCAGGAAAGAGGAATCATTTAGCTCTCCTTCTTTCCCAGCACCACTGCTCCCATAATGGCGATCAGGATCAGCACTGAAGTGATTTCAAAGTGCAGAAGGAAGTCCCGAAACAACAGGCGGGCGATGGCGTGGGTCTCACCGAAATCGCTGGCGCCGATGTTCACGCCGCCCAGGCGGGCGCTGCTATTGACGAGCAACCATGCCACCATCCCGGCCAGGACAAGCACGCCGGGCACGCCTACAAAGAGGGCAATGCCGCTGCCGCGAGTGCGTTCTTCCGCGCCGGCATTAAGAAGCATGATGACGAAAACGAACAACACCATGATGGCCCCGGCATAAACAATCACCTGAATTGCGGCAACAAACTCCGCGCCCAGCAGCAGGTAGATCAGCGCCAGTGAAGCCATGACCACCACCAGCGAAAGCGCGCTGCTGATGGGGTGGCGCTGCACCAGCAGGTTGATGGCGCCGGCCACGCAGATCAAGCCGAAAATGATGAATAGAACCTGGTGAACCATCCGGTTATGCCCTCCAAGCCACAATCAGGCTGGTGACAATAATGTTGGCAATGGCCAGCGGCAACAAAAACTTC
>DAHUXF010000556.1 GCA_027307295.1 Acidobacteriaceae bacterium | reverse complement strand
TCTCATCCCGGCGTTATACCTTCCTCATGAAGGATTTACCCATCGTTATATCAAGCGTTTGAAGTCAATATATAACCGGTTACTTGAATACTCAAGAAAACCGGCGTCAAGGGAACTTCAGGCACTCCGCAGCCGTAGTTACGGGAGCGCAGGAAATCAAGTTTAGCTTTTTTCTTGCCGTTCCGTTAAGAACTGAGGTGGTTCTCTCGTCATTGTGGTCAGAGGAGCACCGTACTAAATTGCAAGCCACAATGCAAATAGCGCAGGCAAATATGGCAGCCATGGACGGAGTTCGCTTCAAGCCGGGGCTGGAGCAGGTATTTCTGGAGCATAAGGACCTGGTATTCCGGGCGGCGTATCGCGTCACCGGCAATGCCAGCGATGCCGAGGACGTTCTACAGACAGTCTTTCTGCGTCTGGTCCGGCTGGAAGAGCTTCCGGAAATCATCAACCTTCCGGCTTATCTGCACCGTTCAGCGGTGAACGCATCTCTGGACCTGCTGCGGGGTAAGAAGGACGCACAGACCGTCTCTCTCGATGCAGACCCAGATCAGGATGGAGTCGCCTCCACCGATCATGGGCCGCATTCGGCTGAGTTGCGTGATTGGCTTCGCCAAGCTCTGGCGCGGCTTAATCCCCGCTGGGCGGAGATGTTTGTCCTGCGATTCATTGAAGACTACAGCAATCGTGAAATTGCCGGAATGATGAATACTTCGGCGGCTGTGGTTGCTGTGGTGCTGCATCGTACGCGTACTCAACTGAAGAAGGACTTTAGAGGACAGACGAGAGGATCCCGATGAAGCATCAAGAAAAAACCCCCAATGAACAGCTTGATCGTGCGCTGAACGCTTTGCGCGCAGAGCAGCCGGATAGTGCAATCATGAATGCTGCCAGTGATCGGGTGTGGCAGCAGATCAGCCAGGAAGTCTCCACAACTTCCATACAGATGGAATCGATTCGCGGTTGTGCCGATGTGAAAACATTGCTTCTGCAATACCGTGAGGGCACTCTTTCCGCAGCGCGAGCCCTGCTGGTTGAATCGCATCTGCATGAGTGCGTGGCCTGCCGTAGCGAGGCTGGGAACGGCAAGCGCCAGCGCAGCACCTTGCAGCCCTGGCAGCATGAACTCCCGCAGGTCAGCAATACCGGCTTCCGCTGGGTTGCGGTAGCTGCGGCGGTGGCCATTTTTGCTTTCTCTGTCTACTTTGTCCAGGGCAAATTCTTTTCCGGCCCGGCGGGAATGCGCGCGCGCGTGGAATCGATGAACGGTATGTTGAGCCGCGTTGGCTACAGCGGCGAGCTGCCACTGAAGGTAGGCGATGAGTTGAACGAAGGCGACAGAGTGCGCACCAGCGGCGGCTCCCACGCCATGTTGCGGCTGCGCGATGGTTCACTGGTGGAGATGAATGAGCGGGCTGAATTTGGCGTTTCCATGGGACGCAAGGACACCACCATTCAGTTGGACCGTGGCAACATCATTGTTCAGGCTGCCAAACGCTCCAACGGGCATCTATACGTCGCCGCGCGTGATTGCCGGGTGTCGGTAACCGGCACAGTGTTCTCCGTGCATGCCGGGATGAAGGGGTCGCGTGTCTCCGTGATTGAAGGCGAGGTGCGGGTTGCGGAGTCCGGCGCGGAAAAGGTCTTGCACTCCGGCGATCAGCTCTCCACCAGCGCCAGCCTGGAAACTGTCTCTGTAAAGCAGGAAATTGCCTGGAGCCAGAACCTGGACAAGCATCTTGCGCTGCTGGCAGAATTTGCCAGACTCAGCCATAAGCTGGAAGCTGTGCAACTGCCGGGTCTGCGTTATCAGAGCCATGTGCTGCCAACGCTGCCAGCCAACACGATTCTCTTTGCCGGCATTCCAAACCTGGGAGACGCGGTCCAGCAGGCGAACAAGCTCTTTCAACAGGAATTGCAGGAGTCTGTGGTGCTGCGCGAGTGGTGGCAACAGGCCCAGGCCAAAAAGGATGGTCCGGAATTTGACGAGATCATCAGCTATGTTCACGATCTCGGCCAGTATCTGGGCGACGAGATTGTTTTCTCTGTAGCGCTCAACGGAAAAGATGGCAAGCCGCTGGTGGTGGCGCCGATTCAGCGTGATGGTCTGAAGCAGTTTATCCAGCAGGAAGCGGCGAAGTATGCCGGAACAAAAGGACATATACAGGTTGTGGATGAGCAGGAACTTAATCAACTGCCTTCCACTGAAAAAGGGAGGGGGCTGCTGATTCTGGTGCGTCCGGACTTTGTTGC
>DAHUXF010000555.1 GCA_027307295.1 Acidobacteriaceae bacterium | reverse complement strand
CTGGGCCCGGGGTGAGTACGGCCTCGCCGACGCGGAGCAGTTCCTGGACTCCTGTGAGCAGGGCTGGGAAGCCGGCACCGAGTTCAGCTACGCGATCCGGTCCGCTGGTGAGCTGGCCGGCAGCGCGGGCCTGATGGCCAAACCCGATGCTGGTCTAACGTGACATTCATTTTGGCAATAGGACACCACCCCATCTGCACCAAGAAAATGTGCTGGGCGCTCGGCCCGAAGTTCTTATTGATCTCAAATATTCAAAATCAAAATCGGATCGTTTTTCTCTGGAAGTTTTTGAAAAAGTGTTTACACTTCTTTGCCATCTCTCGGTTTTACTTTGGCTTTCAGTCAGTTACGCCACTAAAACCATGGAGGGGAGAATGCGTTCGAACCAAGGAGATCCTCAGATGAAGCGTCTGCAAGTGATTTGTACCATGTTGTTATTGTGCTGTTGTCTGCCTTTCACGTTGGCAAACGCACAGAGCGCATCCAGCGCGCAAATTTCAGGAACGGTGATTGATCCGCAAGGTGCGGTTGTGGCTGGCGCAAAGGTTACAGCCACAAACCAGGATACCGGCGCCGCCCGTTCCGTTGTTACCACCTCAACCGGCAACTACGTTATTCCCAATCTGACGCCTGGAACGTATAGCGTATCCGTCGATGCTAAAGGTTTTGCAGCCGGCTCAACCAAAGGCGTGGTTTTAATCCTGGGAGAGCAGCGAGATCTGGGTTTCAAACTCAATGTGGCCGGATCCAGCGAGAGCGTTGAAGTTACAACTACCGCGCCGCTGATTGAGACCACAAAAACCGACGTTTCCACCAATGTTACGAGCCTTGATATGGAGCGGCTACCGACCCTGGCCGGCGCTGGTGGTTCGGTGAATGACTATGCACAACTTGCTCTGACCGCTCCTGGCGTAAAAATGGATACCAGCGGCCTGACCACTGACTTGATTGCTCCAGGTTCCATCAACAATCGCGGCAACCTATATAACGTTGACGGCGCGAATATCACTGACCAACTGGTTTCCGGACGCGACGGCACGGGTGCATCCATTGACGAAGTCCAGGAATTCCAGGTCCTCACCAACAACTACAACGCCGAGTACGGACAGGCCAGCGGTTTGATCCTGAATGTCGTCACGAAATCCGGAACGAATGGAGTTCACGGCGACGGCCACATGTATTTCCGCGGAAGAAATCTGGCCGCCTCCGATCCTTTTTACAATGACGGCATTATCGGCGATCCACGCTGCCCCACCGCCACCTCGGTTGATGGTTGCCCGCGTGCTCCCTTCCACCGCAAGGAAGGTGGATTCACTCTGGGAGGCCCATTCAAAAAGGACAAGCTGTTCTGGTTCACCAGTTATGAATTGAGCCGGCAGGCGGTACCGCTGACCCTGACTCCGCCTGCTCAACTCGGTGGCAATACCACGGTTCAGTCTCCCGTCAATAATCTGCTTTATTCGGGCAAGATTGATTACCACATCACGCCCAACCATCTACTTACAGTGCGTTATGCTGCGGACCGTCTGCGGCAAGCCAACGTTATCACGCAAACTGGAACCAACATTACGCCAGATGGCCTTACCAGCAGCACGAACAACAATGTCAACCTGAATGTGGGTTTGGTGTCTTCCCTCTCATCGACCCTGACAAATGAAACCCGGTTTGTCTTCACCCGCTTTATCACCACTCTCTCTGACGCCAGCACATCACCCGGCGTGGTCCATAAAGACCTCGGCGGCGCAACAACAGGTGCTGATTTCTGCTGTCCGCAGGGCGGTCTGCAAAAGCGTTATCAATACATTGACAACGTTACCTGGACCCACGGAAGCCACACCTGGAAGACCGGTTTCAATATCAGCTACTATCCCTGGAACTCGCTCTTCCCGCAATTTCACTTTGGGCAATACACGGCCAGCGGAACAACGGCGCCCTTCACTCCAACCAGTTTGACAATTGCGTTCGGCCCGGGCGAAGTGACCTCCAAGGACAATATTTACGGCTTCTACATTCAAGACACATGGAAGCTGAGCCGTAAACTAACCATGAATGCCGGCCTGCGTTATGACTTTGAAGCTGGCGCTTTCAAAGGCGGGAAAATTAAAGGTCCGAATGGCACCTGTTTCCAGGGCAACGGCCTGATTTCTGCATGCTCATCAGATGGGAATAACTGGCAGCCCCGTTTAGGCTTCACCTATTCACCATGGAGCAAGACTCTCTTCCGGCTCTCCTTTGCTGAAACAACCATGCTGG
>DAHUXF010000554.1 GCA_027307295.1 Acidobacteriaceae bacterium | reverse complement strand
TCGGGACGTCGCGGGCCTTCACGTCCTGATACCGCGGCGAGGTCATCTTGAGCGCGGAGGGAAGGTTGGCCCAGAGCTGAAACCCGTGCATGCGTCCCTGCTTATCTCCCTTGGGCATTTCCTGATGGAGAATGCCGCTGCCGGCGGTCATCCATTGCACATCGCCGGCAGTCATTTTTCCTTTATTGCCCAGGCTGTCGCCATGTTCCACGGAACCGGCGAGCACATAGGTGATCGTTTCAATCCCGCGGTGCGGATGCCAGGGAAACCCTGCCAGATAGTTTTCCGGGCTGTCATTGCTGAAATCATCCAGCAGCAGGAAAGGATCGAAATCCTTGGTCTTGCCGAAACCGAAGGCGCGCTGCAGTTTGACCCCGGCGCCTTCCACCGTCGGCTTGGTTTGAATAATCTGTTGAACCGGTCGGAGTGACATAATTCACCTTTCTGTTCCGGGCACACCGTTAGATGTGCGCCCGGACGCGAATGATTCAGGCCTTCACAACGGTGACATCCAAAAGTGATGGTACTTCGTCGCCGACAGGTATGCCACCGGTTTCCAGCGCGGCATTCCAGGTCAGGGCGAAATCTTTGCGATTGATTTTGGTGGGTTGCCGATTCGTTACAAACGCCCAATTGCCAAGACGGGTATTTCGGCAGAAGCCCCAAGGGATGCAGAACCTTAGGGCGTAAAAAACTGGGCTAACGCTTCCTTTCTAATGGATGCTGTTCCGTTTGGGAAGCGTAATGTTCAGGATGCCATTGGCAAAGATGGCATACATGTTTTGGCAATTCACGCCGTCTGGGAGAGTAAAGTAACGAGTGAATTTCACGTTATGCGGCTCTATGTTGCGGGCATAATATTCATCATCGTCGTCTTCGACCGTACGTTCCCCAGACACAGTGAGCCTATTGTTTTCAACAGCAATGTTCAGGTCTTCACGCTTCATGCCGGGAACCTCTGCCTGCAATGTGATGTTGTCTTTATCTTCAAAAATGTCAACATAGGGCAGGGAATTCGCCTGCGCGGGGAAAAGATCCAGATCAAAGCTTTCAAAGTTCCCAACGCTTTGATAAAAAAGCCGATTCCCATGCTCTTGCGGCGAGACTAACTCGAAAAACAAGTATTTGCGTATGACGTTTGCCATGGTTTGCATCCTTTCCAGCAGTACACCTTTTCTGGGATTTGCTTGCAATTTCCAGGACAATATGAGGATAAGCTTAAGCGAATCAATCTACTGTGATCCAAATCACTGAGCAGATGTGGTCTGCGGGGCAGAGCACTCAGGACCCACTAATAGGCTGAACTGTCTACGTATTGACTATCTTGATAGAGATTGACTAAGGCTTCATGTGATGCAGATCACTGTTGACGTTGGCCCGGCGGGAGATAGTATTTAAAGGAGTCTGCCATGAGCGCATTTGCAATCCCAGTTATGCCAAGCTTTCGCCTGAAGCGCATCCTTTATGCTACGGATTTTTCAGAAGCATCGCGTGCGGCATTGCCCATTGTTGGGGCCATAGCGCGGAAATACGGCGCCAAGGTTTTTGCCGCACATGTCTGGGCGCCTGAACCGTATTCCATGGTGACGCCGGAAGAATTCGCCATGCTGGATGATAAGGAAGAAAGAGATGCCCGCGCAGTGCTGGAAAAGTTTGTGCGCACGCAGGAGATCGAAGGGCTGCCCATTACTCCAATTATCAGGTGCGGTAATGCAGTAACAGAACTTGGCCGGATCGTGCACCAGAACCAGATTGACCTGGCAATTCTGAGCACGCATGGGCGTACGGGCCTCAAGCGTCTTTTGATGGGATCTGTGGCAGAGGAAATTTTCCGTAACCTTCCGTGCCCGGTGCTGGCTGTGGGACCGAATGTCACAAAACGTTTCAACGAGCAGTCCCAGATCAAGGAAATTCTCTTTCCTACTGATCTTTCTTACGAATCAGGGGCTGTGTTCCCCCATCTGGCCGCAGTAGCAACCGAGTATAAGTCCCGCATCACATTGCTGCACGTTGTCTCACCGGGAGACCGCAGACATCCTGAGGCAACGGACGAAGCTGACAGCCTGCGCCATGCCATGCACCGCATGTTCTGTTCGCAGATTGATCCACGCTGCGAAGGCAGGCTGATCGTGGAAGCAGGCGATCCGGTGGAACGAATCCTGGCCCACGCACAGGCTGACAAGGTTGATCTGATCGGATTTGGGATTCGCAAAGCTGGAGAGATCAGCACACACTTCCGCAATACCGTTGCTTACCAG
>DAHUXF010000553.1 GCA_027307295.1 Acidobacteriaceae bacterium | reverse complement strand
CTTCCGAACGGTACTGTCCGGAAGATCGACATTACCTTTACGCGCGGCCCATGTTGATCCCAGTCTTAGCGCGGTATCTCATTTATAATCGGCGTTTAACACCCGCGAGGTCACACCACACGTGTCATTTGAAGATAGCGTTTACCAATTGCGCCAGCAAAAGCTGCGCGAAATAGAAACTCTGGGCCAGTTGGCCTATCCACATAAATTCGCGGCCACGCACAACGTACCGGAGGTCCTGGCCGAATTTGGAGAGAAGACAGCCGAGCAACTGGAGAGCCCGCGCGTTCCTGTGAAGGTGGCGGGACGCATCCTTTCGCTGCGCCTACAGGGCAAGGCCGGTTTTGCGCACCTGCAACAGGGTGGCGAGCGGCTGCAAATCTATGTGAAGCTCGACTTTGTGGGTGAAAAGGGTTTTGCGCTGTATAAGTTGCTCGATCTGGGCGACCACATCGGAGTGGGCGGCTATCTTTTCCGCACCCGCACCGGCGAACTGACGGTCCACGTGGAGGAAATTACTTTTCTGGCAAAAGATTTCCTGCCTCTGCCGGAAAAGTGGCACGGCCTGAGTGACGTGGAGCTGCGCTACCGCCAGCGCTATGTTGACCTGATCATGAACCAGGATGTGCGCCAGGTTTTCGTCAAGCGCAGCAAAGTGGTGCAATCCATCCGGCGCTTTCTGGATGCGCGCGGCTACATTGAAGTGGAAACGCCCATGATGCAGCCCATTGCCGGCGGCGCCACGGCACGGCCGTTTATTACGCATCACAACACGCTCGATATGGATTTGTTTCTGCGCATCGCACCGGAACTTTACTTGAAGCGGCTGACGGTGGGCGGATTCGATCGCGTGTATGAGATCAACCGCAACTTCCGCAATGAAGGCACCTCCATGCAACACAACCCTGAGTTCACCATGCTGGAGTTTTATCAGGCTTACGCCGACTACCACGACCTGATGCAGCTCACGGAAGACTTGCTGGCGCAGGTGGCGCGCGACGTCAACGGCACCACCAAAACCACGTTTAATGGGCATGAATTTGATTTTGCCGACTGGCAGCGGCTTTCCATGCGCGGGGCCATCATGAAATACTGGCCGCAAGCTGCCGCGCCTGCTCCGCAGATGGACGATTTTGCCACGCACGCATCCGTGGATGCGCTGGTAAAACGCCTGAACGCCAGCCACACGCCGCACATGCCTTATGATCCGGATGATCCAGCGGGCAAAACAATTGCCGCCATGTTTGAGGCGGTGGCCGAGCACCATTTAATCCAGCCGACCATCCTCTATGACTTCCCTGTGGCGATTTCGCCTTTATCCAAGAACAAGCGCGACGAGCCTGACTGGGTGGAACGCTTTGAGATTTTTATCGGCGGGCTGGAAATTGGCAATGCCTTCAGCGAACTCAATGATCCGGAAGAACAGCGCCGCCGTTTTCAGCAGCAAATAACACAAAAGGAGCGCGGCGATGAAGAAGCCCACGCCATGGATGAAGACTATATCCGCGCACTCTCTTACGGATTGCCGCCCACCGGCGGTGAAGGCATCGGCATTGACCGTCTCACCATGTTGCTGACCGATTCACCCACCATCCGCGACGTGATCCTATTCCCTCTCTTGCGCAAACAGCAGGAAACGGTAGATGAACAGGTTTAACCGCCGGGGATTCTACCGCAGAGATGGCATGAATAAGGTGCAAGTTCTGAGGCGGTATGCTCTGGAGGAAGGAATCTGGGCAGACAGGCTACAGGCTAGGTCGCGCAGTGAGGCAGTACGACCTCGACGCAGAGATTAGTCAGACCTGTGGACCGAAGCGTCACCGTAAGGCCGGTATGAGCTTGGATGGGAGTGTGGTGATCGCCGAATAGCTGCGTCTACTCCGTGGGAGGCCGCAAAGAGCGCAAAGGAAAGCAAAGAACTGGAAGTTTTTATCACTGATACCACTGATGACACGGATCTGCGGATAAACGGATCTGCGATAAAGGATCTGTGGCAGAATCAAGCCAGATGGACGTTCGGCTCCGCGTCCGGCGGTAGAATGCCCTGCGGTAACCGGCCTCCGTTGTATTCCATCAGTCGGTTCTTCCACTTCAGGAAGTCCGTGATGCTCTGCGGCTCAATGCGCACTTCCACGCGGCGCAGGCTGGCCAGCAGCAGGTTCATCTCCCGCATCATCCCCTCCTCACGGCGCTGGCTCTGGCGGCATGGCTTAACGGCCATCCGGAGCGCGCGGCCTTTGGCTTCCAGCAGCCCCCAGTTTTTAG
>DAHUXF010000552.1 GCA_027307295.1 Acidobacteriaceae bacterium | reverse complement strand
ATCACTTTTGCCGCTTGCTTCCCGTCCAACGCTGCGCGAACTTTTTCATCGGCAAGAGCACGCTCGCGCACAGCATCTTCCGGAGTGTCCGCAGGCAGCACTACGTGGCTGCGCAGCTTTCCATTGATCTGGACGGCGTAAGTAATCTCATCTTCTTTGGCCAATGCGGGATTATATTGCGGCCAATTATGACGCAAAAAATCCATGCTGTGCGATTCCCCGCGCGTAATGGCTTCCCAAAGCTCATTGGCAAGGAACGGCGCAAAGGGAGAAAGCAACAAGACAAGGCTGCGCTGGATATCGGCCAGGAGCCATTGGAACTTGCCCGTTGCGAAATCTTCTTCCGCTCCATAAAGTTCGTTGACGAACTCCATGATTGCAGCGACCGAGGTGTTAAAGTGCCAGCGTCCTTGAAAATCATCCGTGACCCGTTTGATGGTCTGGTGGAGTTTGCGTTCTATGGCGCGCACTTTGGGCGGAAAGCTTTCCCGTCCTGGAGTCGCATACGTGTAACCTTCAATGTTCTCTCGTGTGATGGCTGCATTCCGCATCACAAAACGATAGGTCCGGCTCAGGAAGCGGTGAACGCCCTCAACTCCGGCTTCCTGCCAGTCAAGTTCGCGGTCCGGCGAAGTGGCAAAGAGCGAGTACATGCGTGTGGAATCTGCACCGAACCGCGCCACCATGTCATCCGGAGAGACTACGTTGCCCTTGCTTTTGGACATCTTTGCGCCGTCTTTAATCACCATGCCTTGGGTAAAGAGCCGTGTGGCCGGCTCATCATTATGAACAAGGCCAAGGTCGCGCATAAATTTTGTCCAGAAGCGCGAATAGATCAAATGCAGGATTGCGTGCTCCACGCCGCCGATATATTGGTCAATAGGAAACCAATAATCCACGGTCGCGGTGTCAAGTGGCCGGTCTGTGAGCTGTGCGTTGGTGTACCGATAGAAATACCAGGACGAATCCACAAACGTATCCATGGTGTCAGTTTCGCGCCTGGCCGCGCCGCCGCATTTAGGACAGGTCACATTTACAAACTCCGGCACGCGCCCCAGTGGCGAACCGCCCTGCAAAGTGATATCCACATTGTCCGGCAGCACTACGGGAAGGTCATTTTCAGGCACCGGAACCACTCCGCATTTGTCGCAGTAGATCATGGGAATGGGAGTGCCCCAGTAGCGCTGGCGTGATATGCCCCAATCCTTCAAACGATACGTGACTGTACGCTTGCCAAAGCCATGCTGCTCGGCAAAGGCAGACATCTTTTCGATGGCCTGCTGATTGGAAAGCTCAGTGAAGTCGCCCGAGTTGATGAGCAGGCTGTCTTTTTCCGTGTATGGAAGCACAGGCGGTTCAGGCTCACCCCGGCCGGGCGGCTCGGCAGTCCGGCGCGGAAGTATGACGATGCGGACTTCCAGATCGTATTTCTGCGCAAACTCAAAGTCGCGTTGGTCGTGCGCCGGGACTGACATGATGGCGCCGGTGCCATAATCCATCAGGATGTAATTCGCCACCCAGACCGGGACTTTTTCCTGATTGAACGGATTGATGGCATAACGTCCGGTGAAGACGCCGTGTTTGTCGATTGCACCAACGTCACCTTCTTCTTTCGCGCGGACCTGCTCGCGCATAAGGTCTTCGACCTTCGCATGCAAATGCGGATCATTGCCGATTAACTCCCCTACCAAAGGATGCTCCGGAGCGAGTTGAAGCGACGTAGCTCCATAAATGGTGTCAATGCGCGTGGTGAACACGGTGATCTTATCGCTGGAACTGCTCGCGCCTTCGATCTTGAAATCAACCAGCGCGCCTTCACTGCGCCCGATCCAGTTGCGCTGCATGGTGCGCACTTTTTCCGGCCAATTGCCCAGCTTCTCGAGATCGCGCAACAATTCTTCGGAATAGTTGGTGGTGCGCAGGAACCATTGTTCGAGGTCGCGCTGCTCGACGAGAGTGTCCTCGTGGCGCCAGCAGCAGCCCTTGACCACCTGCTCGTTGGCCAGCACGGTGGCGCATTTCGGGCACCAGTTGACCTTGCTCTTCTTGCGGTAGGCGATCCCGCGCTCATAGAGCTTCAGGAAAAACCACTGGTTCCAGCGGTAATAATCGGGCAGGCAGGTCGTGACTTCGCGTGACCAGTCGAATCCCATGCCCAGACGCAGGAACTGGCGCTTCATCTGCGCAATGTTCGAAAGCGTCCACTCGCGGGGCGGTGTGTTGTTTTTGAGCGCCGCGTTCTCCGCGGGAAGCCCGAAGGCGTCCCAG
>DAHUXF010000551.1 GCA_027307295.1 Acidobacteriaceae bacterium | reverse complement strand
CTCATTAGGCGTTTTCTGCCGCGCCGCTCCCTCAACCAGGGCGATCATGCGATCAAGGAAAGTTTCACCGGGATTGGATGTGATTCTGACCTTAATTTGATCGGACAGCACGCGCGTGCCGCCCGTAACGGCAGAACGGTCGCCGCCAGATTCACGGATCACCGGAGCCGACTCGCCTGTGATTGCCGACTCATCCACCGAAGCTACGCCTTCCACCACGTCCCCGTCTCCGGGGATGACTTCCCCGGCGCTGACCACCACAATGTCTCCCGCGCGCAGTTTGGAACCCGGCACGATCTCCGTCTTGCCGTTGTCCATCAGGCGATTGGCCACTGTTTCCGATTTAGCGCGGCGCAAAGTTTCCGCCTGCGCCTTGCCCCGGCCTTCGGCCATGGCCTCAGCAAAGTTCGCGAACAGCACGGTGAACCACAGCCACAGCGTAATCTGGAGATCAAAAGAAAATCCGGGGGTGTGCCGGGCAGCGTCCCTGAACAACAACACAGAGGTAATGACACTGCCCACTTCCACCACGAACATGACCGGGTTGCGCATCATGGTGCGGGGGTTCAGCTTGACCACGGCATCAATCAAGGCCTGACGGACAATTTTGCCGTCCCACAAACTTCTCTGTTTGGTTTCATTCACCAGCATGGCGTCCTCAATTAGAAAGTCTTTCCTGCGTTCATGAGCAGGTGCTCAAGAACGGGTCCCAGGCTCAGCGCGGGGAAAAAAGTCAGCGCGCCTACAATGATGATTACGCTCACCAGAAGCGCGGTGAACAATGGCGTAGTCACCGGAAAAGTGCCCGGCGAAGGAGGAACGCTTTTTTTCCTGGCCAGGCTGCCGGCCACGGCAAGCATAGGCACGATCATCAGAAACCGGCCAATCAGCATGGTGAAACCCATGGCCAGGTTGTACCAGCGATTGCCGCTCAAACCGGCAAAAGCGGAGCCATTGTTGCCGGTGCCGGAAGTAAACGCATAAAGGATTTCCGAAAGCCCATGCGGCCCTCCGTTGCCCAGGGTCGCAAGTCCGGCGGGCAGGAGCGCAGAGAGGGCCGAAAGCACAAGGATGGCCAGCGGGAAAATGAGCACATACAGCATGGCCATCTTCACGTCATAAGCTTCAATTTTCTTGCCCAGATATTCCGGCGTGCGGCCCACCATCAGGCCGGCGATGAACACCGCAACCACAACAAAAATGAGAATTCCATACATTCCGGCGCCCACGCCGCCAAAGACAACCTCACCCAGCATGAGGTTGACCAGCGGGACCAATCCGCCCAGCGGCGTAAACGAATCATGCATTCCATTCACCGCGCCGCAGCTCGCGTCCGTGGTGACAGTGGCAAAGAGAGCGGAATTGGCCATGCCAAACCGCACTTCCTTGCCTTCCATGTTCCCGCCGGGTTGAGTTGCAGAGACACTTTGATCAGCGCCCTTCAGCAAAGGATTGCCGCGCGTCTCCGCCCAGTACAGCGTGGTTACACCGGCAAAGAACAGAACAGCCATGGCGGCAAACACTGCCCAGCCATGTTTCTGTGAGCCGGTCATGCGTCCCAGCGTGTACGTGAGGCCCGCGGGAATAGCAAAGATAAACAGCATCTCCAGGAAGTTGCTGAATGGCGTGGGATTTTCAAACGGATGCGCGCTGTTGGCATTCATGAATCCGCCACCGTTCGTCCCCAGTTCCTTGATCGCCTCTTGCGAGGCAATTGGTCCTTGCGCAATCACCTGATCGGTTATGGTATCCATTACTGGCTTGCCGGCTTTGTCTATGACCGGCTTGCCATCCTGGACCTTCTGCGCCTGCTGCGGCTCTACAAGCTTTACCGTGTCATAAGGCCTGAAGTTCTGAATCACGCCTTGCGAAACCAGAACCAGCGCCGCCACCAGAGAAAGCGGAACCAAAACCCACAGAGTGGCGCGCGTTATATCCACCCAGAAATTTCCCAGGGTATCTTTCTCACGCCGCGCGATGCCGCGAATGAAGGCCACGGCCAGCGCCATGCCAACGGCAGCTGAAGCAAAGTTGTGATACGCCAGCCCCGCCATCTGCGTGAGATAACTCATCACCTGCTCGCCGCTATAGAACTGCCAGTTGGTGTTGGTGGTGAACGATGCGGCGGTGTTGAACGCGAGATGTTCCGGCGTGACGGCGCCAAAATGCTGCGGATTGAAGGGCAAGATGCCCTGAATCCGCTGAATCAGGTAAAGCGCGAGCATCGAAACCGCACTAAACAGCAGCATGGCACCCGCGTATTCGGTCCAG
>DAHUXF010000550.1 GCA_027307295.1 Acidobacteriaceae bacterium | reverse complement strand
GCCTCAGAAATATCTGCTGCTGCCAGCTGCGAAAGCGCCGGTTCCATCAGGCGCATGGTCTCCCATTCGTCCATGATCTGGGCGCCCAGTGTTTCATAGAATTTGAGCGCCGGTTCGTTCCATTCCAGCACTTGCCAGCGCATGCCATAGCAATTTTCTGCCACGGCGATCTGTGCCAGTTTCTTGAGAAGTGCCTTGCCGATGCTTTTGCCGCGCATCTCCGGCAGGACAAAAAGATCTTCCAGATACAAGCCCGGTTTTCCCAGCCAGGTGGAGTAGTTGTAAAAGAAAAATGCGAAGCCGGCGGGGGTGCCGCTCCATTCGGCGATCAGACAGCGATATTTGGGTTCCGGGCCAAAACCGTCGCGGAGAATGTCTTTCTCTGTCGCCACCACGGCATTCGGTTCACGCTCATATTCGGCGAGGCGACGGATGAAATCAAGGATCAGCGGCGCGTCAGCCGCCGTAGCGTTGCGGATGGAAAGCATGACTTATCAATCTTACTAGGAATAAGCCAGGCGCAAGAAACTAAGCAGTCGCTTTGAATTGCGCCAGCGCGGCGTCCTCGGCATCATAGTGAAACTGCGCGATTGGCGCCGCCGGCGGGTTCGCACGCTCCCAGGCAATCGTTCTGCGAATCGCCTCTTCCCGCGGCAGCAGCTCACGATAGCCAAGCTCTTTTCGAATGCGATCTGAAGATGCCACAACATGCTGCGCGGTATTGCCGGGCCAAAGCAGGTGTTTGGGAGTTTGATCGTGCGGCAGCACAATGAACTCGCCCGTCCAGTTGGTTGCAGCTGCAATTTTCTGCTCCCAAGCCAATTCTCCGAACGATTCGGTCTCGCTCACGTTGTAGATGCGTCCGGCAGCCTGCGGAGACGTTGCCGCCAGCGCGATGGCCGCGCCTATGTCTTCCACGTAGCCGCGCGGCGTCCTCAGCAGAGCCACGTCATCGGCAAAGAGAATGTACTTGCGTCCGTCATCGATGCGCTTGAGCGCGGCATGAAAACGACGTATCGGATCACCCGGGCCATAGATCATCGGCAACCGCAGCACAGTGCCCGGCAGCTTTGGGTCTCCCAGCACGGCCTGCTCAACAGGAATCTTGTCATACTCTTCATCGATCCAGCTGTAGAAGCTTTGCGCTTTCTTTAGAACCTCGGGCGGATATGTGTTCCGGCTTGTCCTGAGTGCAGAGTCTTCCGTCAGCGGCAGCTCCTGTAAGCCACCAGGCTCAAGACCATAAAAGACGCCCCATGCGCGATACACGTCCATGCTGCTGAGGGCAATCACGCGGCCAGTAAGCCCTCGGAACGTATCCATCAGTTGCAGTGCGCGGCGGCCGGAGCTGAGAACAAAATCAACCACTACATCAAATTTCAACCGCCGGAATTCAGGTTGGTGGTCCTGAAGAGAATTGCGGTCGCCAAGAATCTCTTCCACACCCGCCGGCACACTCGTTTTGCCGCGATGAAAAACTGTTACCGAATGCCCGCCTTGCCGAAGCGCCACGATGGTTGAGGGTCCAATAAATCCGCTGCCGCCAATGAGAAGAACTTTCATATAAGTCACCCTGTTCCAGATCGACAACGCTACAGCCCATCTCAAAGGGCTAAAGGTTTTGCACAAACTGGTTGAGATCACAGCGTTTGATGAAGACAGTGCGCCCAATCTTGACCGACTTCAACGCGCCAGAACGAACACTTTGAACAAGAAACTTGCGGGGCAAGCCTGAAAGTTGCGCCGCCTCCACCAAAGTCAACGCTAGCCGCTCGATAATGGGAACGGTCTTGACGGCCACGCGGCGGGCAGCTTCCGAAACCGGACGTGGTTGCATATCAACAACCGGAATGACTGTGCCAATCGTTTGTCCACCGCCGCCAGTCATGAATCCAACCGGCCCCCGCGCTTGCTGTTGCTGACGATAGTTTTCTAGGTCAGAGGGAGCAAACCACGCTTTCTTGCCATGTTTGCTGTCGCTATACACCACCTTCAGCTGTCCCCGGCTCACGGCCCGTTCTATGCCTCGGGTTGAAACTCCGAGCATTTCAGCCGCCTGGCGTTTGGATTTGAGTTCCATAGCAGGAGAATACCATACCTGCGACACATGCGACAATGATTTCATAATTGTCGCATATTTGGCGTACCTATAAAATGATTCTGTCGTCGCCAACCCGTCTGGTGATCCGTTGCTGGTCCAGGTATTCCAGCAGGGGGATGGCATATTTTCTGGTTACGCCAATAAGGTCTTTAAAGGCGGGAACGTCAATCTTGGGCGTCTTG
>DAHUXF010000054.1 GCA_027307295.1 Acidobacteriaceae bacterium | reverse complement strand
GTCTCTGGTGTTTTGTTGGCAGCGGAAGGCTTGCTGGCGCCGGCGCTTGACGGAATGGCCCCTACGATCTCCGTCCGTCCCCCAGCGCTGGAGCTTTTGCCCAGAAGATAACCCATGGTAAAGAACACGCCACAGATCACTGCCAGCGCAAAAAAGATGCCCAGCAGCTTGCCCGTGCTTAGTGTTATTTCGGTGTCTTCAGCCTGATTGGTTTCCTTATTACTCATTTGTGTTCCAGCTGCCATGGCGTCCCCTTGTTTTGCCCAGTGTAACCCGATTCGTACCGGACATTACTTGCCTACTTGGTTCAGGGCTTTCGTAACTGCGGAGATTATGTCCACGGGCAAGGGGAAGACAATGGTGGTGTTCTTCTCCACGCCAATCTCGGTCAGGGTCTGCAAATAGCGGAGTTGAATGGCAATAGGCTCGCCGGAAAGAATATGGGCTGCTTCCATGAGTCGTTGCGAAGCCGAGAATTCGCCCTCGGCGTGGATGATTTTTGCGCGTTTTTCGCGTTCCGCTTCAGCTTGCTTGGCCATCGCGCGGAGCATCGATTCAGGCAGGTCAACCTGTTTAACCTCCACATTGGAGACCTTGACGCCATAGGGCGCGGTGTGCTGGTCCAGAATGCTCTGGATGCGGGTATTCAGCTTGTCGCGATGGGCCAGCAGTTCGTCCAACTCCACCTCACCCAGGACGGAGCGCAGCGTGGTCTGGGCAAACTGTTGCGTTTGCCAATAATAGTTCTGCACCTGCACCACGGCCTGCGGAGCATTCAGAACGCGCCAGTAAATGACGGCATTTACCTTCAGCGTAACGTTGTCGCGGGTGATGATGTCCTGTGGCGGCACTTCCAAAGCCTGCTGGCGCAGGTCTACGCGAATGATCTTGTCCACAGGGGCAAAAACCAGAATCACGCCGGGGCCCTTGGCATCCTGCATCAGGCGGCCCAGGCGGAAAATAACTCCGCGTTCATATTCACGGAGGATTTTGATGGAATTGATAATGTACAGAAAGACAATGACCACCGCAGCAGTTATAAAGATCTCGCCAGGATTCACAGTGCCTCCCAATATGCCAATTTATTTGACTGCCGTGATTCTATGGCAGTCAAGCTCAAGCTAATAGTGACTCTTTGACCACCGTGCTGCTAACTGGTTCCACATGCAGCACCAGGTTTTCAACCCTACGGACAATGACCTGGCTGCCGGCGTCAACTCTTGTGGGCGATACGGCGTCCCAGAGCTCTCCCTGAACAAATACCTTGCCGCTGGGAGCCAGTGGCGAACATACAATCGCAATTTCCCCGATCATGCCTTGTTCTCCGGTCACAACCTTGTTCCGGCGCGCTTTTAGAGCGATGCTCATGAGAAAGACCGTGATCAGCCCGATGGGAATGCTCACCGCCAGCGCAGCCCATAGCCGGACGCGAAGTTGTGGAATGGGGCCATCCACCAGCAGCAGAGCGCCCAGCACCATTAATGCGACCCCTCCCAGGCCGATGACACCGTGCGTCTGAAATTTGGCTTCAAGAACGAACAAGACAAATGACGCAAGGATCATGACCAGCGCGATAGAACGGAAGGGGAGGAGATTAAGAGCATAAAGCGACAGCAGGACCGCAATAAATCCAATGACTCCCGGTATGACCGCTCCGGGATGATTGAATTCAAAATAAATTGCCAGCAAGCCAATGACGAAGATCAGGAAAGCAATGCTTGGGTCCATCAGAAACGAGAGGATCTGTTGTTTCAATGTCGGATCCTGAACCACCACCAATTTTCCAGCCAGATGGAGCACGGTCTTGGATCCGTCAAAGCGGGTGACGGTTTTGCCATCGAGTTGGTGAAGCAAGTCGCTCTCATCCCTGGCGATGTAGTCAATCAGATGCTGGGAGAGAGCTTCATCCGCACTAAAGGATTTCGACTGGCGTATGGCGCTCTCCGCTATTGCCATGTTGCGTCCGCGCTTGCCGGAAAAGGAGCGCATCAGCGCGGCAGCGTCGTTTTCAAGTTTGTCCTTCATCACCGGGTCCATCGTCTGGCCGCTGATCACAGGATGAGCTGCTCCGGCATTAGTCCCGGGAGCCATCGCGGCCACATCTGCGGACTCAAGAATAAAAAACCCGGCTGAAGCTGCATTGCTGCCTGAAGGCGTTACATAGATGACCACCGGCACCGGAGAGGAGAGAATCGCATGAATGATTTCGCGTGTGGCGCTCACCAACCCGCCAGGAGTTCGCAATTCGATCAGCAGGGCATCGGCGTGGGTCCGGGCTGCTTCCTGAATGGCGCGCTCAATGCGCTCCGTTACCACGGGGTGAATTGCGTCATCGACAACAATTTTCAATACGTCTGCTGAGGCCGCGCGGGTGGCGATGACGAGCGCGAAAATTATCAGAAGCCTGGGGAAATGAATTCTGGCCCGAACCGCCTTCACTATGGTTTGATCTGCAAAGAATGACATAATGCCACCTCAAGGCTGCGGGGATTGGTGCTTGCCCGCTGCTATATCGTGTTTGAGCGCCAGAGCTGCGGCGTTGCCCGGATCAAGTGCCAGTGCGCGCTCCACCTCCTGCGCAGCCGCCGAAGGTTTACTTTCCGCGAGCTCCACCCGCGCCAGGACCAGGTATGCATCAGCGCCTGGTTTTAGTTTGATGGCCATGCGGGCCTCATTGCGCGCTCCGGCCAGGTCTTGTGTTGCTTCCAGGGAACGGGCCAGGCCGGTATGCGCATCAGCGTTCGTAGGATCGAGCACCAGGGCTTCGCGGAATTGCTTGTCCGCCTCGCCAGATAGGCCTGAATTCAGCAATTCCAGTCCGCGTTGCACGTGAAATGCCGCATGGCTGGCTGGATCGATTTTCTCCAGCCGCGCTTCATTCATATTTTCGATTTCCAGTTCCAGCTGGCGGAACCCGGATTCGTCATAATTACGTTTGATTCTCTCCAAAGGCAGCCGCGAGGGCTGAACACCGGCGACGAGACTATCCAGAAAAGACCGGGCTTCGCCATCCGGTGAAATCGCCAGTTGTTGCCGGAGTTCGCGCACCGCGTTTTGTGTCTCTCCCTCGCGGTAAAGTTCCACCGCAAGGTTAAAGCGGTAGTCGGGTTCGTTTGGATCGGTTTCCACGCACCTTTGAAAGTAGCCGCGAGCACGCCGGTCCGCGCGGCGCGCGGCTACCACGCCAAGGTTGTTCAACACTTCAGTCAGTGGCAGACGTAAGGACACGGAGCGGAATGCGCTTTCAGCGCGGTCCATGTGTCCGGCATAAAATGCCGCCATGCCCAGGAAGAACTGGGCTTCATTGGCGTTGGCGTCATTGTCCGGCACTTTGGCAAGCCAGGTTATGGCGGACTCGTAATCCCGTGCGCTATAGTAGCTCTTTCCCAGCTGCAACAGCGCCGCTGTATATGCCGGATCAAGGCTGACAGCCTCTTTAAAACGTTTAATCCTCTCCTGCGGGTTGGTGGCCATGATGCCGCGAATGTAATTCTCAAATGCGTCCAGGTGACGGGCGGGGAACTTGCCGATAAATTCGGCTCTAGTAACTTTGGTTGCCGGTGAGAGATAACTTATTACGTCCCAGGCCATGGCAGTCTGTATGGAGAGCAAATCCGGCAGCAGACCGGATTCCGTGATTTCCGGGCTAAGGTGCAGCTTCTCCACGTCCATCAGCCGTGCATGCGTAGTCAGGTTCTGTCCTTCAACACGATAATCGCCCATCAGCACAAAGTCGGCATCCAGTTGTTGGGCAATCTGGTAAATGGTGGCCCGCGACGGCTTTGCGCCTGTTGGCACCCCTAGCCGGTCAAAGGCGCTCATCCTGTCATCGCGGCTCATGATAAACAAAGAGGGTGTACTGAGCCGGTTCCCCAGGACTTCCGGAAAGGCTTCACTGATCCATTCCGTTCCCGGAGCACTGGAGGTGTTTTCAAACGGTAGTATCAAAAGAAGATGGCTGGAACGCGCGGTTCCACCTTGCTGCTGGGCCCGGGAGCGTAGAGGGGTTGCAAGCGCGGCCAATAACAGCAATGAGAGAACAATACCAACAGGTTTTCTCAAAGTAATTAAGATTATAGGCCACTTGGCCGTCCAGGGAGAAAGTGTTCTGATGAATTTAGATGGCAGCATCTTTGTTCTTACCGGCGCCGGCATCAGCGCTGAAAGTGGCGTCCCTGTTTTCCAGGGCACAAACTGGCGTGGACGCAGCCACTATGACCTGGCGAATATCGAAACCTGGGAGCGTGATCCGGCCCTGGTGTGGGAATACTATTCGCACCGCCGCAGCAGCGCGCGCAATGCTCGCCCCAATGCGGCACACATCGCTCTGGCGGAATGGGAGAGGTCCTTTTCGAGAGAGCGCTTTTTTCTTTGCACACAGAATGTTGACGGACTGCATGAAGCCGCGGGCTCACAGCAAGTAGCGCACATTCATGGCAAGCTCTTTGAAAGCAGATGCTCGGGAGATTGTGGCCTGAAGCCTTTCCCTGACCAGAATGTTTATGATCCAGCCAGCTTGCCGCATTGTAATTGCGGCAGTTTAATTCGCCCGAATGTATGCTGGTTTGGCGAGCAGCCATTTGGGTTGAACAGCATCTATCGCGCGCTGGATGAGTGCAGCATCTTTTTGGCGGTGGGAACTTCAGGCTCGGTCCAGCCGGTGGCGAGTTTTGTCGCTATGCTCCGGCAGCGCCCGCATCCGGCGCGGACGATTTATCTTGGACTGGAAGAACCAGCTAACGCACACCACTTCGACGAAGTCCATCTGGGCGCTGCGTCACAACTGGTTCCAGAAGCAATTTCCAGACTGATGGCGCGCACCGCTGGATAAGTTGTGCTTCTTAAAACTCCCAAAGACTCCCTGGCTCATCAAGGTGCATGAGGGGCAGCCAGAGGGGTCCTCATCTGCAGGTGAGGACCGGGCAGTGGGCGCCAATCATTATGCGATAGGCCACGCTCGACCGCAATTGCACCCCCGGCATAAAGGCGTTTCTGATCCCCATTGCGATCAGGTCGGCTTTCTTGTCATTGGCAACCTTCAGAATCGTTGCCGCCGTGTCACCGGACTCCAACATGAACTCAGTCGTAAGTGAGTTGAGAGCAGGCGTGAAGATGTCCATCATCCTCTTACGCACCGGCGCTGAAAGCGATTTGGCATCAGGGTTGCTCGCTGTTTCCGGCGGCAGTACGTGCAGGACTGTGACTGCTGCGCCATACGCCTGGGCAACGCTTATCACATAAGGCAAGGCCCGCAGACTTTCCTCTGAGAGGTCTGTGGGAACAAGGATGTTTTTAAACGTAACCTCTTTTCTGAAGATAAGGTCGGGGCCCACCGTGAGCACAGGGCAGGATGAGATTCGGCAGATCTCCTCCACTGTGGAGCCGAGCAGGAGCCGCCTGAAGCCGGTTCGTCCGTGTGTTCCCGCAATTACAAGATCAATCCCGTTTTCCCTGATTTCATTCGCGAGTGCGTCGCCAAGAATGCCCGAGGGCAGGGATGATTTCGCGGTCAGATCCTTTAATTCCGGTGTGTTGAGAAGATCGGACAGCTGCTTGACTGCGGCCTCTGTTTCTGACTGATAAAGAATGGGCGCGGCTTCAGGAGCGCCAATGGACAAAGGCGTAGTCGAAATTACATGGCAGACATTAATGTTGGAACCGAATTTTTTGGCCAATGCTGTGACGTAAGGCAAGGCTTTCATGGAAGCGTGTGAGAAATCAGTGGCAAAAAGTATCTTTTTAAGCGGGGCAACGGGAGTTGCTGCGGTGTGGATTGATGCTGTGGCCATAATCACCCCCTGGAAAGTTCAACGTAGCAGGTGATGAGCATGACTTCTGTGACGTGAATCACAGGGCCGGTTGCTGGCGGTCTCTCAAACAACACCACAAAGTGACGTTTTTTGCTGCTGGCACCCTCGGATGAATTTCGCCTTTTGTGGTGTGATCCAGGTCATGGGATCGTGCGCCGCAGATTGGTTAAGCTGAAAAATAGAGGAGGGATGTATGACTCTAAACTCTTCCTATGAAGTAAATGCATCGCCTGTAAATCAACAGTATGGAGAGTCCGTTCCAGTTGCCACGACAAAGCTTGATCCCGGAGCATGGGGTGTTTTTTGTGATTGGCTCACGCAGAATCTTGAGGGTCTGGAAACCACGATTGAGCGCCGTGACGCCACGGGAAAAATCGAGTTGGAGTGTCTTTCCAAGCCGTTGGATTCAATTACTTCGCGAATCATGGACAATGGTGTTTTTGCCATCGCAATCTCGGTGCGAATGGATTGCGGCAGCTATAAGTGGGAGATCGCCGGACCACGCTCACTGGTTTTGTATCGTAATGCGGCAGGCTGGCCCACACGCGTGGAAATAGGCTTTCACGAGGGTTCCGTGGTGGTGCTGGAATTTACCGGATCGAGGTTAGCGAGCGAGATGTTTACCGGGAACAGCTGGGGCGAGTAACCAGAATGCCGGGGGACTCTGGCCGGGTGAGTTATGTATTCATGAGGCGGCTTCTGGAATCAGGAGCCGGTTTTGCCAAGTGCAGCCGTTCTTTTTACGCGGTCCGCATCCTGAGAAAGCTCCAGACTCAGCTGGTCCTGTTCAGCAATCGCCTCTTCCATTTCCTGCAGCAGCTTTAACTGCATTTCAGCCAGTACAGCCATCAATGGGCGTGGAATGCGTTCCGGCAGACCGAATGCCTGAGGTTTATTCAGCACTTCTCCCACCAACAGGTAAACTTCTCTGATTCGGTTATTCATGGCTCCTCCAATTCTCCGCTCGGTCTGCGTGCTTATGAATGGGCGGACTACCCTCTAACCAACTTTATTGTGGACGCAATTTTACCGCCGTAATGTGACACAAATCACGCTCCAAGGCGCTGGTGTTCTTGGTTGAGCCTTTCTGCGGACATGATAGGTTAGTTGGCGGCAAGCATTCACAATTTCCATTGTTGTATTTCAGGAGTCACCTATGGCAGAGCATATTGCCGTTTCTGTGCAGGACCGCATTTTGACCCTACGGCTGGATCGGCCAGAGAAGAAAAACGCATTGACGCGAGGCATGTATGTGGGCATGACCGAAGCCATTCAGCAGGCGGAGAGCGACTCCGGCATACGCGCAATTCTAATTACCGGAGCACAGGATTGTTTTACTGCGGGAAATGACTTGACAGATTTTGCCAATGCCCGGCCTGGAGAATCGAGCCCCGCTCTTGTGTATCTGAAGACGCTAGCGGCTGCCGCCAAACCAGTGGTAGCAGCGGTGGGCGGAGTTGCTGTCGGGATTGGGACAACAATGCTTTTGCATTGCGATCTGGTGTATGCAGCGCCAAATGCGCGGTTGCAACTGCCTTTTGTGAATCTTGGCCTGTGTCCGGAGGCTGGCTCCAGCGCAATTCTGCCCGCCCTGCTGGGGTATGGCAGGGCTGCCGAGATGCTTTTCTTTGGTGAGCCGTTCAGTGCTGAAGCGGCACGTGAAGCAGGCATTGTGAATGCTATTGTTCCGGAGAACGATTTGCTGGCAACTGCCACGGCAAAGGCGCGGCAACTGGCCGAAAAGGCTCCTTCAGCCTTGCGCATTACCAAGGCATTGCTGAAAAGAAGCGGCGCCGGCCAAATCGCTGATGCCATGAACGAAGAGACAAAACATTTTGCCGCGTTGCTGCAAGGTCCGGAGGCCAAGGAAGCGATGACGGCATTCATGCAACGCCGCAAAGCTGATTTTTCAAAGTTCTGATCCGGGCGGATGGGGGGCGGCTCAGCCGGTGAGTTCTTTCCGCCAGCCCTCTTTTTTCATTTCAGACTGGAACCAGCGCACCAGGTGCGTTCGCGTGTCAGTGGATACCTCGCCAAACTCAATTCCGTGATGGCCTTGCTTGTTCGCCCAGGCGATGCGCCCGGAAAGTTCCGCCTGAACATCAGTTTCAGGAATAACAAAGGAAAGGGTCACGGGAGAACCCTGCTTGAGCAGTTTATGCACGGAAACTGAAGCTCCGCCCAGGCTGATATTCATCAGGGTTGCGTCCAGCCATTCTCCCGCATATTTCAACTTGGCTGGGGCGCTGGTCTGCTTGCGGTAGTAGCGCTGTTGTTCCGCGCCCAAAGAATCGGCTGCCTGTTCGGCATTATTTTCACGATAATTCTTGAGCCTGCGCAGTAGAGTTCGCCGTGAGATGCCCAGGGCCTCAGCCGCCTTGCCCTGATGACCGGCGCAACGCTCCAGCGTTTCAAATACGATTTGCCGTTCCAGTTGGCCCAGGCCGTGATGCAAAGGGACTGTGGTGTCTGGCAGCGGCTCGAACTGGTTCAGCTTCAAGTCTGCCCCTGTAATTTGTGTATGGGCATTCTCGGCAAGCATAATGGCGCGGAAAACGGAGTTGCGCAGTTCACGCACGTTGCCCGGCCAAGCATAGTTCAGCAGAGCCGTTGTGGCATCCGGGGTAAATGTTGATTCTGGATAATGCTCGTGCAAAACCTGTTCGGCAATGGCCAGCAGGTCTTCAGGCCGCTCCCGCAAGGGAGGAATTTCCAGCTTGAATTCGGCGAGGCGGTGATAAAGGTCATTCCGAAACCGGCCGGCCTGCACCATTTCTTCCAAATTATGGTTTGTGGCCGCAACAATCCGGACATCCACGCTGACTTTTTTGCTCCCACCCAGCCGGTAGTAGGGAGCGCCATCCAGCACGCGTAAAAGTTTTACTTGAATCCTGGGATCAAGGTCGCCAATTTCATCCAGAAAAAGAGTCCCGCCATCGGCAATCTCAAACAGGCCTCTTTTCTGGCTATCAGCTCCGCTGAACGCGCCTTTCTCATAGCCAAAGAGTTCGCTTTCAACCAGATGCTCAGGTATGGCGGCACAATTAACATCCACCCAGGCGTTGTTGCAGCGCAGAGAATGGCTGTGAATGGTCCGGGCGATCATTTCCTTGCCTGAGCCTGTTTCGCCGACGATCAGTACCGCCGCGGGGTGGCAGGCCACCTGCTCTGCCAGTTGCATTACACGCTTTAAGGCATCACTTCGAATGATGTGGCTGGCCGGGTCGCACGGGTTGTGGACCTCTCCTGACACTAATGTTTCTCCCTTATACCCTGCGGTCGTACAGCGGGTGCTGTGACAACATGTTGTCAGCATCATGGGACAAAACGGTCACACCGGGCAATTAGGAAACTCTAAGGTGTGGTTACTAAAGTTCGCAACCTTCTGCTTGACGGGTGCACCAATCTTGACATACCGGGTTATGCTGTGCAGAGAGATTTTCAGATTTATTGACCAGTGTGACCAGGGGTGCTATGTTGTTCGCCTTCCCTGTAGGCACAGCGATGGGACAGGAACGTCGCAGATCGACATTGATAAAGTACGCAGTAACGGTGTAACCATCACAGGCTAAAGACACTTGTTGGAAGTTGTGCTAAACAATTGTTCTTTGGCTTGGCGGTTGGTTGTTCCTGGGTGGAGGCAGAAAGTCGTGTCGAAACAGGCCCGATTATTTATTTACGCAGTTTGCTTTGCAGGTTTGGCCACCATTGTCTTTGGCGGCGCGGCCTGGAGCATGGGGAATCCGTATAAGTTTGGCGCCTATGTGTTTACGGCCATGCTGGCGTCATGCCTGAAGGTTGGATTGCCTGAAATTACCGGCACGATTTCGGTGAATTTCCTGTTTATCCTCATAGGGATCGCCGAACTGACTTTCAGCGAGACCCTGATCCTGGGGTGCGCAGCCATCCTGGTGCAATGTCTGCTGACACGGCGGCGGCCCCGTCCGGAGCAGGTGCTGTTTAATGTTTCCAGCGCGGCTGTTGCCATAGCGGTTGCGTATTTTATTTACAACGGCCCATTGCATACTGATCTGCGCCTGAATGCAGCGCTCCTGCTGATGCTTTGTGCTGGCGCGTACTTTTTGTTCAATACACTGCCGGTTGCCACCATTATTTCGCTTACTGAAAATAAGGGTCTGCGGAAGATCTGGACCGACTGCTACTTCTGGTCTTTGCCGTATTACCTGGCTGGTGGCGCTATTGCTGCATTATTTGGCTGGGTAAACCAGCGGGTAGGCTGGCAGGCCACTTTGCTGGCATTGCCGGCCATGTTCGTTATTTATCGCTCCTACCGGCTCTATCTTGGAAAACTGGAGAACGAAAAGCGCCACGTCGAGGAGATGGCCGCTCTTCACATGCGCACCATTGAAGCGCTGGCGCTGGCAATTGAAGCCAAGGACCAGACCACCCACGATCACCTGGAGCGGGTTCGCATTTACGCAATAGAACTGGCTAAAAAACTTCAGCTTCCCCCGCAGGAAATCGAGGCGCTGCGTGCAGCCGCTCTGCTGCACGATATCGGCAAGCTGGCAGTTCCGGAACACATCATTTCGAAGCCGGGGAAACTTACCCCTGAAGAGTTCGAGAAGATGAAGATCCATCCGATTGTTGGTGCAGAAATTCTGGAGCGTGTGAACTTTCCTTATCCCGTAGTGCCCATCGTGCGTTCGCACCATGAACGATGGGATGGCACGGGTTACCCTGAAGGCTTGAAAGGCGAAGAAATTCCCATCGGTGCGCGAATTCTTTCGGCAGTGGATTGCCTGGATGCCCTGACCACGGACCGCCAATACCGTCGCGCACTGCCCTTGGATGAGGCCATGCAGTGGATTGCCGATCAGGCAGGGAAGGCCTATGACCCGCAAGTTGTGGCCATCCTGAAGGCGACTTATAAGGACATGGAAGAGAAGGTGCGGCTGCAACAGGCGCCGGACCGGCAAAAACTTTCCACCGGACTCAAAGTCCGCCATGGCCACGCGCCCGCAAATGGGTTTGCTGTGGATAAATCCAGGGAGCCGGCCAACCAGGCGGCTTTCCTTTCTTCCATCGCCGCAGCCCGCCAGGAGGCCCAGGCCCTTTTCGAGCTTACGCAGGACCTTGGCAATTCACTGAGTTTAAGCGAGACGCTCTCAGTCTTAAGCGGACGATTGAAGCGTCTGGTGCCGTATGACGCGATTGCAACCTACATTGTGCGCGGCAATGAACTGCTGCCTGAATATGTCAGCGGAGACAATTTTCGTCTGTTTGCCGCATTGCGTATTCCGCTGGGCGAAGGTCTTTCCGGATGGGTGGGACAGAACCGGAAGCCCATGCTGAACGGTAACCCCGCGGTAGAACATGGCTACGTTAACGACCCGAGCCGCTTCAGCGCTTTACGGTCGGCCATCTCTGTTCCGCTGGAAGGGTTACAGGGAG
>DAHUXF010000549.1 GCA_027307295.1 Acidobacteriaceae bacterium | reverse complement strand
CAATGGCGATCTCCACCAGATCGCGGATGATGGATTCAACGTCGCGCCCGACATAACCCACTTCTGTAAACTTTGAGGCCTCTACTTTCAGAAATGGAGAGTTGGCCAGCCGCGCCAGCCGCCGGGCAATCTCTGTTTTGCCTACGCCGGTGGGGCCGATCATGATGATGTTCTTCGGCATGATCTCTTCCGCAATGTCCGGCGGCAGTTTCTGCCGGCGCATGCGGTTGCGCAGGGCAATGGCCACGGCGCGCTTGGCATCGTGCTGGCCCACTACATACTTGTCCAGTTCGGCAACGATTTCTTTGGGGGTAAGGTCATCCAGAAGGACGTCACTTTCATCGGCCACGCTGGGTAAATAAATTGCCATTCCTGCTCCTTGAAGCTGCTACTGCATTGATTTCCTGCTGCTGCCGGCTGGCTTGTTCACAGCACGGTCTTTGAGCCGGACAACAAATTTCAATCCTGACCACACTTCGTCAATCGCGCAAACTTTTACGTCCACCAGCCCGCATTGCAGGCCGATCTCGCGTACTACGTTTTCCGTCAGGTCGGTTGGCCTGCCGCACAACATGCCGTCAGGGACCAGCGCCGCTGCCAGAGAGGAAAAATCTTTCTCCAGCGCGGCCCGCTTTTCAGTGAAATACACAATCACATTGGCCTGACCGGAAAGCCGCCCAGAACTCACAACGCCTTCCGGCAGCTTGCCCAGATCTTTGACGAAGCTGGCAGGGTGCTGGCGTAAGATCACTCGATGTCCGGGCTTGATCCCGATCTTCCGGAGAAGCGGCGTTCCTGAATAGCCTGCCATAGGCTTAACGCGCGGGCGAGGGTGTCCCCGCTTTTTCCTGGGTCCCTGAAACAGGTGTCCCTGAAAGCTCTTCTATTGTGAAATTTTCATTGGTAAAGATGCAAATCTTGCCTGCAATTTTCATGGCTTCCTCAGCAATCTTGCGCGCGGGAAGGTCAGTATTGTCCATTAAGGCGCGGGCCGCCGCCAGGGCATAAGACCCGCCGCTGCCAATCGCGGCCACGCCGCCGTCCGGCTCAATCACATCTCCGGCGCCGCTGATAAGAAACGTGAGACTGCCGTCCGCCACCAGCAGCAACGCTTCCAGATGGCGCAGCATTTTGTCTGTACGCCATTCCTTGGCCAATTCAACCGCGGCGCGGCCAAGGTTGCCATGGTATTGTTCCAGCTTGGCCTCAAACCGGGCGAACAGAGAGAACGCATCCGCCGTTGATCCGGCAAAGCCGGCCAGGATTTTCTCGTTGTACAGCCTGCGGATCTTTCTGGCCGTATGCTTGATGACGCTCTCACCCAGCGTTACCTGCCCATCGGCAGCCATGACCACGTTGTTTTCCCGGCGCACGCACACAACAGTGGTGGAGCGGATTTTGTTCTTATTTTTGGCGGAACTTACTGGTTGTTTTGATGGCATGCGGACAATTCTCTATTATACAGCGCAAAAGAACATCTTCCGGGGAAGCCCTGGATGTTCTTCCGTAACGTCCATGGATTGGGCGGCGCAAGTTTTTCAGAGTAGGATGTACCAATTCACAAGGAGGGCAGTATGCTGACGAGAGGCAAGACACTGGTTGCAGCGTTAGTGATTTTTTTGTTCGTTGCCGGGGCGAGTCCTGTGAAAGCTTTGGCGCGGGACCGGGATGACCGCAGATGCGAACAGCAAATCCGCAATGCGGAGAATAAGCTGCATAATGCCGAGCGCAGGCACGGCGAGCACAGCCGCCAGGCGGAGCAGAGACGCCACCAACTGGAAGAGGTGCGCGAGCGCTGCCGCCGTCATGATCGCGACCACGATCACCACTAAAAACAGCAGGGCATCAACACAAGATCACGGGACGCATATGTGCCTCAGGCCAGGTTCATCCGCCTGGCCTTTTCTATTGCGTCCCTGCTATTCGCAACCGGGGAATGTTTTGATAAATTCTTCTGCATGGCACAAGACCTCCCTCTGGGAATCCGTGGCGAAGCGGAAGAAACTGTCGAGCACCGGCACACGCTCAGCTATCACAATTCCGCGCTGCCGCCCATCTATTCCACCCCTAACATGATTGGACTCATGGAGTGGGCTGCCGCCAACTCCATGCTGCCGTTCCTGGACGAAGGCGAAATCAGCGTGGGTACGGCCATCAACATCGAGCATCGGGGACCAACGACGGTAGGTGAGCGCGTCAGGGCTGAGGCCGTTCTGGAGTCAATGAATGGGCGGTTTTATGTATTTCGTGTGACCGCGCACAATGGCAAGGCCGAAATTGGCCGGGG
>DAHUXF010000548.1 GCA_027307295.1 Acidobacteriaceae bacterium | reverse complement strand
ATCGAAGAAACGCTGGAAGCATTGCACGATGTAGTGAAGTCCGGAAAGGCGCGCTATATCGGGGCGTCTTCCATGTTCGCCTGGCAATTTGCGCAGATGCTGAACATGTCTGACCAACGTGGATGGACGCGCTTTGTGACCATGCAGAACCATTACAACCTGGTCTATCGCGAAGAAGAACGCGAGATGAATCCGCTATGCCGGGCGGAGAAAGTAGGGCTGCTGCCGTGGAGTCCATTGGCGCGCGGCGTGCTGGCGGGAAATCGCAAGACACAAACGTTGCGTTCCCAGGAAGATGATTACACCAAGAAGCTTTACACACAGCAAGCAGACGACCGCGTGGTGGATTGCGTGGAGCAGGTGGCCACAAACCGCGGCGTACCTCCGGCCCAGATTGCGCTGGCCTGGCTATTGAGCAAACCGGAGGTAACGGCCCCCATCATCGGCGCTTCCAAGCCGCATCACCTCCGTGATGCTGTGGCCGCAATCAAGGTAAAGCTCACGCGGGAAGAGATTACCCAACTGGAGTCAGTGTACGTCCCGCACCCGGTGCTGGGGCATCACTAACAAGCGGCGAAGCACGCCGTTACCCTGTGTTCATGCGGGTCTCACGATGTGACGGCCATCACTGCCGGGGAGTGAGCTCTCCCGGAAAATGGTTCTCACGCTCATTGCGAGGGGAACCATATGGCGATTGCTAATTCTGTTGCGGGAACCATCGGCGGTTGTTGTTCCATAGAAGAACTCAAAGAACAGGCAAATTTAATGCGCGGCTATAACTTAGCCGCGCTTTGTGCTGCTGGCTCCGGCCACGCCGGCGGGACACTTTCCATCATGGACGTAACCGCCGCCCTCTACCTGCGCTGCGCTGACCATGATCCCAGCAATCCCGAATGGAAGGAGCGCGACCGCATTATCTGGTCTGGCGGACACAAGGCCCCAGCGCTTTATATGGGACTGGCATTTTCCGGCTACTTCGATAAACAGGATGTAATGACGCTGCGCAAACTGGGATCAGCCTTTCAGGGGCATCCGCACCGGCTGAAGTTGCCCGGCATTGAAGCTTCCACGGGATCGCTGGGGCAGGGCTTGAGCATTGCTGTGGGCGTTGCCCTGGCCCAGAAGATCGACGGCATTTCAGCCAAGACTTTCTGCATTATGGGCGATGGCGAGCAACAGGAAGGCCAGATATGGGAAGCCGCCATGGAGGCCGCGCATTACCGGCTCGACAACCTGATTGGCATTATGGATGAGAACCTGCTGCAAATTGATGGCCGCGTGGCGGACGTGATGAACATTGATCCCATTGACGAGAAATACCGCAGCTTTGGCTGGGATGTTCTGCGGATCGATGGCCATGACATGGAGCAGATTGTTGAAACCATAGAACGCGTGAAACAGAATCCTTCCGGCAGGCCGACCGTTATTCTTTGCTATACGGTCAAGGGCAAGGGCGTGAGTTTTATGGAGAATGTCGCCGGGTGGCACGGACGCGCACCCAACCGCCAGGAACTGGATCAAGCGCTCAGTGAGCTGGGGCTGGCGGACAAAATTCCCGTGGAAGATTTGCTAGCCTCTGCGCGCACTTACCAGGAGAAGGTTGAAAAACGGCTCGCGGAGAACATGCCGGGGTTCAGCGATAACTATTGGTGGAACACCGGCCACACAATGAAAGTGGAGATGAAACCTACGCGCGCAGGTTTCGGCGAAGCCTTGCGCGAGGGCGGGGATGATCCGCGCGTGTGCTGCCTGGGGCTGGACATCAGCGGTTCCATCACCATCAGCGAATTCTATGCTAAAAATCCTGACCGCAAACCGCGCTGGCTCAGCATGGGAATTGCGGAGCAGTCGGCAACGTCTGTGGCGGCCGGACTGGCGCGTGAAGGCAAACTGCCAGTCTTTGGCACATATGCAACGTTTGAGGCGGCACGCAATATGGACCAGGTCCGCGTCTCTGTATGCTACGGAAATTTCAACGTGATGATTGCCGGCGCGCATGGCGGAGTAAGCGTGGGGCCGGATGGCGCTACGCATCAGGCGTTGGAAGATTGTTCCGCCATGATGAGCCTGCCCAACATGACGGTGGTGGTCCCAGCCGATGCTGTAGAGACCCGCAAGGCAACCACGAATCTGTTGTTTCAGCATGTCGGGCCAAAATATGTCCGTTTTGCCCGCGAAGCCACGCCCGTTGTGACGAAGGAAGAAACGCCGTTCGTCATCGGCAAGGCCAACGTGCTGCGGCTCCGCCGCGAAACGCCGCTTATGAAAGATGGTTTCGATCAGGTATTGGC
>DAHUXF010000547.1 GCA_027307295.1 Acidobacteriaceae bacterium | reverse complement strand
CCAGAAACTCGCCTTCGCGGGTTTCCAGATCTACTTCGTTGACTGCTCCCAGCTCTCCTTGCTTGAATACCTTGGTCAGTTTCCGGGTTTCAACGACGGCCATTCGCTCCCCTTCGGCTTTATTTGAATCTCTCGAAGATGCGCTTGTACTCTGCTTCCGCGGTCTTGGCTGCCTCTTCCGCAGATGACTTGCCTTGCGCCACTGTAGCGAACATCGTTGGTATCACCCAGCTCTTGAAAGCCTGGTCGATGGCAGCGGACGCGTAGCCGGGATAGCCGACGTTGGTCGCCCAGTCCAGCACATCACCCAACACCTTGTATTTGTCCGGCGGAGTCGCCCGCGGATCATTCGCGATTTCTTTCGCCAGATTGGGGACGGTTGAGGGGAAGCACGGGAAGTTATAGAACTGCCCCGCTGTAAAACCATCATGGAAGGCGTCCACGTAATCGATCAGGAATTGCTGTGCGCCTTCTTTGTTCTCTGCAAATTCCCATACCACATAGCAGTTCATGACGTGCTCGGCGGCAATGCGGCGCACCGGGCCTTTCAGCGCGCGGCTGATCATGATGTTCTTATCAATAGGCAGCTTTTCTCTTTCCGATTGGCGGGTGATGGAAATAGCATTCGCCACATAAGAGACTTTTCCCGCCAGCATGGCCTGGTTGTTGGAAGGCGGAGTCCAGGTAAAGACCTCAGGCGTCTCGGATTCCTCATACAGCGCCTTCATGAACTTCAGAGCTTCAATGGTGTTTTTGGAGTTGATGGTGACATTGCCGGCCTCATCCTGCTCAGCTCCGCCAAAGGACCACAGCAAGGCCCGCATGGCCATGCTGGTATCGAGTTCCTGAGACAGACCTATCCCGCAGGGATTGCCAAACTTGTCTTTGATGGCCTTAGCGCCCTTGCGCAGATCGTCATAGGTGTCCGGCCCGTGGGGAAAGCCAACCTGCGACCACAGGTCCAAGCGCCAGTTCCCCGGATCAGGAGCGTACGAATCAGAGAACGCATAATATTTTTTGGTCTTGGGGTTATAGGTAGACTTGTGCGCCAGATCAATTTTTTTACCGTGCTTCTTCTCCACTTCCTGATAGACGTGGCTCATATCAATCACCTGGCTCTCATACGCCGCCGGTGGTGACAGGAACATGAAGAGATCGTGTCCCTTTTTGGCCTGCGCCTCGGAGGCGGCGCGGGTATTCAGGTCCACCAGGTTGATGTTGTCCACAATCACGTTGGTGTTGTGCTTCTCTCCCCATTGCTTGGCAAAAGTGCCATTGAACCAGGTGTCATAAGCAGGGACAAAGTGGCTCCACTGCAGGATTTTGAGCGTCTTCTGCTGCGCCGCCGCGCGCTCAGGAAACAGGAATGCAGGCCCCAGCGCTCCGGCAGCAATACCGCCGGCCCCGGCGATTTTGATGAAATCTCTTCGAGATACACCCTTGCCTTTCTTTTCGTCCTTCATGTTGCCTCCCTCCATCATTTCTTTCGGAGATTTTCTTCCGGTCCTGACCGTCTTAAACTCTTTGCGTAGAACTCAACGCTCTTCCCCAAAACGCTTTACGTCTTCCGGAGCATCTTTCGTCACCAAAGGCCGGTTTCCCTGCACCATCACGCGAATCTGCTCCACCACGTCCGGATTGGCTAGCGTGGTAACGTCGCCCGTATCCATCTGATTGGAAATTGCCGCAACAGCCGGCGCATGATCTTGCCGGAGCGGGTCTTCGGCAGGTCCGGCACAACATGCACTTTTTTGGGCCGGGCAATTTTGCCGATCTGGTGTTCAATGGCCTTGCTCACGGCATCCTGCACAGCGGCAGCATTCTGGACGCCCGGTTTCAGCGAAACATAGACTTCCGGTACGCGGCCCTTTACTTCATCGACTACAGGAATGACTGCCGCTTCAGCGACTTCAGGCACAGTCAGACAGGCAGATTCCAATTCCTTGGTGCCCAGACGATGGCCAGCCACATTAATTACATCGTCCACGCGGCCAAGAATTCTGAAATAGCCATCAGGGGCCTGGACCGCGCCGTCACCCGCAAAATAGGGCCAGTCACGCCAGTCTTTGCTCTTGGGATTTTTGTTGTACTTGCGATAGTACTGCGCAACAAAACGGTCGCGGTCTCCCCAGATGGTCTGGAACATTCCGGGCCACGGATTGCGAATGCAAATGTTCCCGGCCGCGTGCGAGCCGGCCGTTACTTCGTTTCCGTTTTCATCCCAGATCACCGGGTAAATTCCAAGCACCGGCGGGCCTGCGCTGCCGGGCTTCATCGGGTCCAGCGCGGGT
>DAHUXF010000546.1 GCA_027307295.1 Acidobacteriaceae bacterium | reverse complement strand
ATGATCTCCCGGAATTTTTCCCGCCCTTTACCGCTGGACACCATGTCTTCAGCCAGTGTGCGGCCTTCATCCAGGGTGCGCACGCGATTACCCAGCAGGAACATCCACGCCGAAAGCACCAGGCTCAACTCACGGAGATCATCAGGGCCTTGGCCATTGAGAACATCAATGCACTCAGCCACCTCAAGAGCGTTACCGACAGCAAGCCCCAAAGGCTGGTCCATGTCTGTAATCAAAGCCGCCATGCGCTTGCCCAGGCGTTGGCCGGTCTCCACCATTAATTCAGCCAGAAAGACAGCGTCTTTCTCTGACTTCATGAACGCTCCGCTGCCGGTCTTTACGTCCAGCACCAGCGCGTCAATTCCCTCCGCCAGCTTTTTGCTCATGATGGAAGCACAAATCAGATACGGACTCTCCACCGTGCCGGTCACATCGCGTAGCGCGTAGAGCTTTTTATCGGCGGGGGCAATCTCAGCCGTTTGTCCAATCAGTCCAGCGCCGCATTTCGTCAGTACACGGCGAAAATCGGTTACCGAAAGATTCACGTTGAAGCCGGGAATGGACTCCAGTTTGTCCAGCGTGCCCCCCGTATGACCAAGGCCGCGTCCGCTGATCATGGGTACATAAAGGCCGCCGGCGGCAACAATGGGCGCGATGATGAGCGAAGTTTTGTCACCCACTCCGCCCGTGGAATGTTTGTCAACGCGGGCTGCGGGAAGCTCAGAGAAATCGAGCACCTGTCCGGAATTGAGCATGCTCTCAGTAAGGGCAGCGAGTTCAGCGCGGTTCATGCCGCGCACAAGCACGGCCATCAGCCATGCGGAAACCTGGTAGTCGGGGATGCTATCGCGTGTATAGCCGTTGACCAGAAATTCTATTTCATTGCGCTCCAGCGCAAGACCATCGCGTTTTTTGCGGATCAGATCGGTGACAAGCATGCAGGCAGCTCAGGATAAACGGAAAGTCTCCGGCAGTAAATCAGCGATCGTGGATTCCTGAAAGCCGTTTTGTCCCTGAAAAATGACGACAATATCGCGTCCGAATTCGGCGATCACCTGGCGGCAGGCCCCACAAGGCGAGCACGCCACCCGATCACGATTCACCACGGCCACAGCCCGCAAGACCAGCTTTCCTGAAGTCTGCTGCACGGCGGTAAAGATGGCAGAGCGTTCCGCGCAGATCGTCAGGCCATAGGAAGCATTTTCCACGTTGCATCCAGTAAAGATGCGGCCCTCACTGGTAAGAATGGCAGCGCCTACATAAAAATTGGAGTACGGCGCATAGGCCCGCGCAACGGCCTGGCGCGCGGCGTCCAAAAGTTGTTCGTGCTCTGCGGCGGTAATCATGTTTGGCAAATCAGGCTCCCAACGAAACTACTACACTAACACCACCACTGGCACATAGCTGAACCGATAGATGGCTTGTCAATGTCTTGGGAATTCAGCCGAAATTGCAGGCTGAGGTCAGCGGACAAGAAATTCGAGCGATTCGTGCACCGCAGGCAGAAAGATATTGATGCACGCGGCATATGCGGCCAGGGCGCAGAGAGCCGCAATCACAAATCCGGCTTTGCCGGCTTGCTGGACCGGAACTGCTTCCCTGCCTTCCAATAGCGCGCTGAGCCTGGTAACTCGCATTTCAAGTGATGATCCACAGGCTGGTGGAACCAGATGCGAAGCAACGGCGGCCTTTATGGAACACGGCCTGCTCAAGCGCCCAACCTTAACCAGCGCAGCGGAAAGCTCCAGAATTGGCGCACCGCCAGCCAGCGCCTTGTGATCGGCAGCGATCTCTGAAGTATGGACCCACTCTGCATCCACGCTGTACAGCATCTTCAGCCAGCGGGGCGGACGGGTCATCTTCATGAGCAACTGCTTCAGATTGTCAAAGGACGATACATGGGCTATCTCATGCGCTACAGCCGCACGCAATTCTTCGGCGGAAAGCTCGTCCACGATTTCCCGCGACACAAAAATCCGTGGACGAAATAGGCCGGTCACCGCCAGCAGTGAAGCGCCATTCTTTACGCAATGGATGGGCAAGGCAATCCCATCCAGAAATATTTTTTGCGAACGCGACAGCCATTCACTCTGCATGTCACATGTAGCGCTCAAAATGCGCCACCCACGCACAACAATGGCGATCAACACCATGGCCCCAAGCAGCGCCAGTCCGGCCAGCCGCAGCCCCATGCTTTCGCTGGTGACATGCGGTTCATATTTCAGAAAAGCGGGCAGCGCAAGGCTCAGCGTCACCAGGCAAGCCACGGCCAAAGGCAGTATGCGCGCGATAAAT
>DAHUXF010000545.1 GCA_027307295.1 Acidobacteriaceae bacterium | reverse complement strand
GCCTTGATGCCCTTAAAACCATACTTCCAGGGCACCACAAGGCGGAGGGGAGCGCCATCGACATTGGGCAGTGCTTCATCATAAAGTCCCACAGCAAGAATGGTGAGCGGATGCATGGCTTCGTCCAGGCGCAGGCCTTCCACATAAGGCCATTCCAGTACGCTGCGTTTCTGGTTCGGCATCTGGTCTGGGGCCATTACGGTCTGGAAAGCGACGAACTTTGCGCTGCCCAGCGGCTCAGCTTGCTTGAGCAAAGCGCTCAGAGGAAATCCTACCCATGGAATCACCATGGACCATCCTTCAACGCAGCGATGCCGGTAAATGCGCTCTTCCAGCGGCGCAAGTTTGAGAATGCTATCGATATCAAATTTCTTGGGCTTCTTCACCAGGCCATCCACGCCCACAGTCCACGGACGCGTACGGAAATCTTTGGCCAGCCCATTGGGTTCGTACTTATCTGTGCTGAACTCGTAATAGTTGTTGTAATTCGTTATGTCTTGAAATGAGTTTGGCTTTTCTGAAGTGCTGAAAGGGCTCTTGACGATACCGCTGAGCTTGGCCCCGCTGGCATGCACCGTTGTGCCGTTATCAAGATGATTGCGTAAGTAGAAGCCCCCGGCCAGGGCCGCCCCGGCAGCGGCTGCACCGGCAATAAATTTACGCCGGCTGATATAGGCCGGTTTGGGAGTTATCTCAGAAGATGGTATGTCGCTGGATTTCTTGATAAGCATATGTCTGTATCGTTCCAATCTTTTCTAACCGCTCTAACGGCGTGCCTCTCTATTGTAAATTGCCTGCCCGTAACGATTCCAAACGCTGAGGCGACCCCAAATTCAGATGACCCAAACTCAGATGACCCAGGCCCAGATGAAGTTTCATTCCATGTACGGGTGGACAGAGGAAATGGATTTTATGTTGCCTGTGGGCAGAGGTTCAAAAACTCGCATTAAAACGGTTATTAATATCGATAATAATCGAATATAATCACCAAATGCCTCTTAAGCCCAGAGATGCGGCGCTACGGCTGGGGATCAGCTATCCAACGCTGAAACAGTGGATCTATCGCGGTAAAGTGCGCACGATCACCACGCCGGGCGGGCATCATCGTATTGCTGAAGCAGAGCTGGAGCGGTTGATTCCGGCGGCGGAGACCAAGACCGGGCCTGAAGGCAGGCGCAGCTTCCGCAAGATCAGCGGACGCAACCAGTTGGTGGGCCGCGTTCTTGAGGTGAAAGTGGATGGCCTGATGGCGCAGGTGAGGCTTTCCATTGGCGGCCAGGTGATTACCAGCATCATTACTGCCGACGCAGTTGCCGAGATGGGCCTGCGAAAAGGCGACACTGCAGCAGCGCTCATCAAGTCCACAGAGGTGATGATTGTCCGCCCTTAAACATATTTTGAAATTTGTTTTGCTGTTCACGGTTTCAGGAATGCTGGCGGAAGCCCAGGACTTAAAGATCGCCGCGGCTTCTGACCTGACGCAGGTGATGCAAACGCTGGCTCCGGCTTTTGAGAAACAGAGCGGCGCGCATATGGCGGTCTCGCTGGGATCCTCGGGCAATTTTTTTGCTCAGATACAAAACGGCGCGCCATTTGATGTGTTCCTTTCCGCTGACAAGAGCTATCCCGAGAAACTGGAGCAGGCCGGACAGGCAGAGCCGGGATCGCTCACGAATTATGCCCGCGGCCGCCTGGTGATCTGGACTTCCAACAGTTCCGGTATTCGCTTGCGTTCCGCCAACAACAAAACCCTGGGTGACGACCTGAAGGTCCTTACCAGCCCGCAAGCGCACAAGATCGCCATCGCTAATCCTGAACATGCACCCTACGGCCGCGCAGCGGTGGCAGCATTGCAGCACTACGGAATCTACGATCAGGTAAAAGACAAATTGGTGCTGGGTGAAAACATTTCCCAGACAGCCCAGTTTGCGCAATCCGGCAATGCTGATGTTGCTTTTATTGCTCTGTCCGGCGCTATGTCCGCTCCCATGGAAAACAGCGGACGCTGGCTGCTGCTGCCGCGCGATAGTTATCCACCGATAGAACAGACCGCTGTGATCGTTAAATCTTCCAAGAACCAGCAACACGCTCGGCGATTTCTGGATTTTTTGACCTCGCGGGAAGGGCAGACGATTCTGCGCGCAGCCGGTTTTGAGGCGGCGCAAAAGTGAATTGGCAGGCATTTGCGCTTACAGCCCGGTTGGCCACGCTGACTTCACTGATACTGATGGTGGCTGGCATCCCGCTGGCGCTGTGGTTGGCTTTTACGAAACGCAGATGGAAGTTCTTGATTGAAGCTT
>DAHUXF010000544.1 GCA_027307295.1 Acidobacteriaceae bacterium | reverse complement strand
ATTGTTTTTGCACCACTTACGGGGGAATGCGCCCCGGTATGCCTCTTGGCCGCAAGCATTTCCGTCGAAGCCGTGACGCCCCCATTATCGGAAAAGGACTTTTGGCCGTCCTTTTTGTCAAAGATCTAAAGCTCAACAATACAAAACGATCTGCACTAACCTTAGCCATGAACTGGCGCAGAGTCAATCGATTAGATGCGTGGGGGCAACACGGCGATTCATTGGCTTTCGATAGGGTATTGGTTCCGCAGGGAAAGTCTGAACCGGGCATCCACAGATAAAAGTCGTCAGATGTGGACGCTTGCATTTTCATTTTGATCAACTGCGTAAAAATCGCCAAGAAATAACATTTCATCTTTTCATCTTTGGCGTACGTCATGAGTGTTGCAATGGGCCAAAACCAACCGTTTTCGTGTTGAATGAACGCGCGTTGCGCATTCTCATCGGAACGCGATTGCTTCATCTGGCGCAAAAGTTCAGCAGCTCCTCAAGATATACTGCGATGGGACGAAAAAAGGCGGTTTTTGCGGCCTGGAATTTTTGCATCCTGCCGTGAGCCGGTGCGTCCAATCCCTTTATGCCGACAGTGGAGTCTCCAACTTTGGAATCGCAATGTCTTCCATTTTCAAGCATTCCGCATACTTCACAGCTTTTTAGCGACTTTCTTCATCATTTTGACAAAGTAAAGGCATTTTATGCGCGGCCACCGCTGCAACTGGACTGGTGGCAGCAAGAGATTCAGAAAATCCAATATCCGGCAGAGCGGCGCAAGGCTGTAGCCGCGATATTGGAGCGCCAGAACCGCGCGTTTGGCGCAGGCGAAAAGACATTATCTAATATTGATCGTTTGCGGCAGGGCGCTCCGGCCATGGTGACCGGGCAGCAAGTGGGACTCTTTGGCGGGCCTCTGCTGGTGCTTTTGAAAGGCATCACGGCGGCATTGCTTGCGGAGCAGGCGGGGGCGGTGCCGGTTTTCTGGCTGGCCACGGAAGACCACGATCTGGCGGAGATCAATACGGCCAATTTTCCTGCCGGCGATCAGGCGCAAAGGTTCACGCTTAATTCGCCGCACACGGATGGCGCTCCGGTTGGGACCATCGCTTTGAATGATGACGTTGCTGCCCTGGTGGCCCAGCTGGAAGGGCTGTACGGGCGGTCTGAGATCAGCGAGCTTCTGGCTCAGGCCTACAGCAGTGGTCAAACGTTTGGGACAGCGTTTGCCCGGTTCTATGCCAAAGTCTTTGCCGGTCTTGGCATGGTCCTGCTGGACCCGCTCGATCCGGAATTACACCGCATCGCGCAGCCGCTCTATCGCGCAGCGCTGGAAAAATCCGCTGAGATCAATCATGCGCTTCAGCAGCGGAATTCTGAGCTGGAAGCCGCTGGCTATCATGCCCAGGTAAAAATCACGCCGTCGCACACGTTAAGTTTTTATCTGGAAGATGGTGCGCGCACGCCTATCCGCCATCATGAGAACACGTTCCTGATTGGCGAGCGCAGGCTTTCTGCCGCCGATTTGCTCCAGGAAACAGAGCGATGTCCAGAGCGTTTCAGCGCCAACGTGCTTTTACGGCCATTGATCCAGGATTGGCTGTTGCCCACCATCAGTTACATTGGCGGTCCTGCCGAGATTGCTTACTTCGCGCAAATAGAAGTTGTCTACCGCAGCCTGGCTGGAAGGGTCACTCCGGTACTTCCCCGCATCTTTGCCACACTGATTGAGCCGCGCATGGCTAAATTGCTCGACCGCTACCAGCTTTCACTTACTGATCTTTTTAACGGCCCGGAAAAAACCCGCGAACTGGTTGCGGGCCGCGCTCTGCCGGACAGCATTCTGGCCAGCTTTGACGCTGCATCGGAACATCTGGAAAAGGCATTGGCGCTGATCCGAGCGCCGCTGGAAGATCTGGACAAGACCCTGATTGACGCAGCGGAAAACGCCGGCGCCAAGATGCGCTACCAGTTGCAGGGAATCCGTGACAAAGCTGCCCGCGCCGAAGGACGCAAGAACTCAGAAGTGCTGCGCCATGCCGATGAACTTTCCAATGCTCTTTATCCAAACAAGAGCTTGCAGGAAAGGGAGGTAAGCGGAGCGTATTTTCTGCTGAAGTATGGTATGGGCGTTCTGGACGAGATTAAGGCAGCCGTCCGCCCCGGCTGTGGCGAGCACCAGATCATTCGCATACAGACAGTGTAGGCCGGCCTTCAGCTGCGGGTCGCTGAGCGTGCGGCTGGATCCGTTCGGCCCGGCGCCGAGACGGCTGTCGCTGCGGGTCGCGATGTCCGACGTCGCCGCCGCCCCGCGCGGCGTGCTCGTG
>DAHUXF010000543.1 GCA_027307295.1 Acidobacteriaceae bacterium | reverse complement strand
ATATTTGAAATGGCACCTTATACGGGCCAATGCTCCGTATCTTTCCGCTCCGCTCGTGCAAGAAGACTATGAGTTTGAACGGCTCTATTTGAATGGGCAACGGGAAATCGAAACGCGCTGGAAGAGATGTGTCACAACAACAGACCGTCTGCTGGGACAGGCTTTAGGCCGGGTCTACGTAGAACAGAATTTCAACGCCTCCAGTAAACAACGCACTCTGGAGATGGTGGTCTTGGAAGAGCAGGCGCTGGCTGAGGACATCCGGAATCTTTCTTGGATGACCGCTGAAACCAAGGCCCAAGCATTGGCCAAACTCAAGGCGGTCACCAACAAGATCGCCTATCCCGATAAGTGGCTGGAGTATGACGGAGTAAAAATCCAGCGCGAGAATCTAGTCGATAACATCACCAGCGCGCGGGCCTTTGATGTCCGCCGGCGCCTCGCCAAAATCGGAAAGCCCGTTGACAAAATGGAATGGGAAATCACCACGCCTACAGTCAACGCTTACTATTCCTGGCAGGACAATAGCATCAACTTTCCTGCAGGTGTTCTGCAAGCGCCTTTTTTTGATCCCGCCAAAGATGATGCGGTGAGCTTTGGCGCTATTGGCTGGCTCATTGGCCATGAATTAACGCATGGGTTTGATGATCAGGGAAGCAAATTTGACGCTCATGGAAACCTGACCAACTGGTGGACACAGGCGGATCGTGATGAATTCGATAAGCGAACAAGCTGCCTGGTGGACCAATATCAGCAATACGTTGTTGTGGATGACCTTCACCTGAATGGAAGACTCACTCTGGGTGAGAACACTGCCGACCATGGCGGCATCAGAATCGCTTTAGCTGCCATGCATAAGGCTGCCGCTGCCAAGGGCACATCCGGCCAAAAGATTGATGGCTTCACCCAGGACCAGAGGTTCTTCATCAGCTTTGCCCAGCAGTGGTGCTCCAACTCTACCCCAGAGCGGCTCCGTGTGGTCACCAAAGTTGATCCGCACTCGCCCGTGCGCTACCGTACGCTAGGAACATTGCGGGACCTTCCTGACTTCGCTCAGGCTTTCAGTTGTAAGCCGGGACAGAAGATGGTCACCGAGAATGCTTGCCGCGTCTGGTAAAAAAATTGGGTGGTTTAGACACATTGGAACCAAAAGCCGCACATACGTTCCACTGCGGTGCGAATCTGGTGTTCTATGTTTTTTAAATCGCTGAAACGGCATAAGCTCAGACCTGAATAAAGGCGGGCACTTGGTTAGTGCCCGCCCTTAACACTGCTGACTTTGCTACATAATCATTTAAATGTTTCAAAGATATGTGCAAAGTCGAATGGCGCTTGCGCTACCCCACTACAGTTCGGTGATATCGACCCTCCGGTAGCACCTCCCGGACATGCCCCGTCCCGACCGGCGGACCACATCGACACCATGCCGATGCTGTTGTTGGTTTGAGCAAAGCTCACTACCTGCTGGGCATCGCTCGTGGTGGTAATTTCTGGCTGAACGTCATTCACTCCGATCAACAAAGTGACGCCGAGCGGAGCTGTCATTCCGATGGATTGCATTTGGGCAAGCGTCGCATTTGCTGCGTTGATCGCGTTTTGTCCCATTTTGTTCGGGTCAGCAATGGCAATGCCACCATAGTCCATGGCCATGATATTGACAAGACCGACTTTTACTCCATGCGACAAAGCGTTGCTCAATACGTTCACGCCATCCTGAGTAAGGCCTGTAGGCAGAACGGGTAGTGTGTAGGAAATTGCCACTCCTGGGTTCGCCGCCTGCAGGGCCGCCAGAGCTTGATTGCGCCGGTCCACAGCAGCGGTATCAGCGATGGGCGCACCTTCGATGTCGAAGTCCAAACGAAGTGGATGGTACTTGTCGATGACTGCCTGATATTGCGCCTGGACCGCCGCTGCACTCTTGCACGATTGTCCAAGCTCTATGCCATTGGCGCCACCAAATGAGACGATTACATTCCCGCCTGCGGTGCGCAGGTTGCTGATCAGCGTGGAAACGGTCGTTCCATCGGGGTAGGCATCATTCGGCAGGGTTACACCTAGCCCTCCCCATCCAGCCAGGCAATTTCCATTGTCAATGATGAACGCCAATGTGAAGTTCTTGATAGCCGAAGCTTGAGCAACGGCAGCAACGTCATGGCTCGCCAAACTCATATCAATGTAAGGAGCAAATATACGACTACCCGGAGGCAACGGGGTAGGCGCGGGTGTGGGACTTGGCGTTGGTGTTGGATTCGGATTGGGGGTTGGGCTGGGTGTTGGCGCTCCGCTGATCAGTTGCCACAGTGCAGGCACGTTGGGCG
>DAHUXF010000542.1 GCA_027307295.1 Acidobacteriaceae bacterium | reverse complement strand
AGATCGCCCTGCGGCCCAACCACAATCCCGGTTTCCCTAAAATCGGCTGTGGACAAGCCGCGTAAAACCGGCAGGACGCGCATCTCACTATCCAGCTTTGGGCCGCCCGGTTTTTCCTGCTTTACCGGAAATACCTTTCCGCGCAGAAACGTACCATCCGCAGCAAGGTGGACCTCCAAAACAAGCGATAGCCCATTTTCCGCATTCAGGTTGAACGGTCCATAGGTGGCAAAATTCCCCAGCGAATACGCAATAAGCTTGCCGTTATATATCTCCATGGCCCGCACCACGTGCGGCCCGGAGCCCAGCACCAGATCAGCACCAGCATCAATGGCGGCGTGCGTAAACCGCCGCAGGTCACCGCGATCTTCTCCCAGAAACATCTCATCGCCGGGCAGGACATGCTGATGCGTTGCACCTTCTGCGCCGCCATGAAAGCCCACAATCACCAGATCGGATTCCGCCCTGGCGGACTTGATGGTCTGCAACGTGTCATCCAGATCAAGAAAATTGAAAGCGCCCGGATACGTTGCGAAAGCGATGACCGAGATCCTTTTTCCTTTTACCGTAAGATGCGCGATGTCTCCAATTTCTCCCGTATGAGCAATCTGCATCGCATCCAGCACCTGGCGCGAACTGGCGCGCCCCTCCAGGCCAAAGTCCATGGCGTGATTGTTCGCCAGTCCCATCACCGTAAACCCGGCTTCTTTCAGGTACTTCCCATAGCGCGTGGGGACGCGAAAGGCAAAACAAGTTCCCTCTCTCTTGCCCCGGCACTTGGCTGAAGTGCCGCCATCAATGATCGGCCCTTCCAGATTGCCAAAGACCACATCACCGTGCTTCAGCAACGGCGTGACTTCAGTCAACAGGTCCGCGCCATCATTCGGCGGCAGCGCCGATTCATCCGGGAACGTTGTGCCCAACATCACGTCGCCTACTGCCGTAACCACAATCTCATCGGCGGAAGGAACTGCCTGCTGTGATGGCGAGGCTTGGGCCGGACTCGAAGCCGAGGACGGCGTTGGCGGGGGTTGCTGGGAAGATTGGGCCAGCTGGCCCTGAATCACCGTGGCATGGGCTAATGCAGCAAAACAAAGAACTGCTCCAAACCGTAACCTTCCTCTCCTGGGCGAGAATATCCGATGCAGGCTCCCAACAGAGTCAAAAGCACGTGCGAGCATCTCTTTTGTCATGCCTTGATAGGAAATTTTCACGAGAAAACCGTCTGTGTCTTAATATTTGCAATCTTCCCCGCCACCACCATTGCAACACACCGGTTCCAGGCAAACCAATAGGCTATTTCCCTGTAGTCCCTCACAGCAAACACTGCTAAATCTGCGTCTTTGCCCGATTCCACGCTGCCTTTCCTGTCTTGCAGGCGCAATGCGCAGGCAGCGTTGATGGTCGCGGCCGCTATTGCTTCCTCCGGGCTCATCTTCATATGCGTACACGCCAGTGACATCACGAACGGCATGCTCGTGGTGGGCGAAGTGCCAGGGTTATAGTCCGTGGCCAAGGCCACGGGAGCGCCCGCATCAATGAGTCCTCTCTCGTTTGGAAATTCCTTGTGTCCAAGAAAGTAATTTGCACCAGGAAGCAGCACCGCAATCGTCTGCCCTTGCGCCAGCAGCGCAACATCCTCGCCATGGACGCAATCCATGTGGTCCAGGGAAGCCGGTTGATGTTCTAAAAATGCTTGCAGTCTTGTAGGAGTGAACTGGCAGACATGCGCGCGTGTCTGTAATCCATGCGTCCGCGCCGCCGCGAAAACTTTTTCTGACTGGGCCGGCGTAAATGCCCCGCGCTCACAGAAAACATCCACGTACACAGCCAATTTTCGCCGGGCCACCCGGGGAATGATCTCCTCACAGACCATCCTCACATACTCGTCCGCTTTGCCGGAGTACTCGGCTGGAACCACGTGTGCTGCCAACAGCGTAGCAACCACTGTTCCCGGCCAATGGCGCGCTGCATCGCGAATGGCTTCCAGAGACTTGATCTCGTCTTCCGTGCTCAGCCCATAACCCGACTTGGCTTCCACCACGCTGGTACCCTGCTCCAGCATGGCCTGAAGTGCTGCCAGAATCTTCTCGCGAAGCGCGCCACGGCTGCTCTGCCGCACAGCCGTAACGCTCGACCGAATCCCGCCTCCGGCAGCTGCAATCTCTTCATAGCTCGCGCCGGCGATTCGCTTTTCAAAATCTATCAGCCGGGGCTCTGCAAATGCGGGGTGCGTGTGGCAATCGATCAAGCCGGGCAACACAACCTGCTGTTTGCAGTCGAACTCCGCGACTTTGCGTCGATTCGCCCGCAGCCACG
>DAHUXF010000541.1 GCA_027307295.1 Acidobacteriaceae bacterium | reverse complement strand
AAGCCGGGCACTGATGTTTATCTACAAATCACTTTTCCGGTGACGGTGGGAAGCCAGATGCTGGTTCCTCCGGGGACATACGTTCAAGGAGTGATTGAAAAAGTCCTCCGCCATGACAGGGCCAGGGGTGTGTTGGAATTTGAGATGCGTTCCGCCAATCTGATTTTTTCCAACGGGTATACGGCGGCCATCTCCGGCATTGTCACGGTCGCAAAAACGAGTGCCCGCTTACTGCCGCCGCAGAGCGCTGGAACTGGCCAGGCGGTTCCGGCCATGGCAGCCGTGGGGGGCGTCACCGCGCCACCGCTGCCCATGCCATCTCTGGGCAATGGTCCGCGCAATGCCCTGATTGGCCTGGGAGTAGCAGCCGCAGTTGGCACTACGGCGTTGGTCTTGCTGGCAGGACATAGCGATTTTGAGATGGAAGTGGGAACACCGCTGGCGATCGTCTTGCCTGCGCCCGTGCCACTCAATGCCAGCCAGGTTACCGCAGCAGTGCATCAATATGACCAGCAGATTGCCTCGGCTCCGCCACAGATTGTCCAGCCACCTAAGAGACCAAAAATATGCTACGACCCCGGCACACCCGGTACGCCTGACACAGTGATTCCAGGAAGCCCCGGCACGCCCGATACTGTGATACCGGGCATCAATGGCGCGCCTCCTACGGTGATTCCGGGGAGCCCGAGGACGCCGGATACTGTGATCCCAGGTACGCCCGGAACACTAGGCCGGTCCTATCCGTGCCCTTAAAAAAGACTAGTCGCACGGGAACACCAGCTACAAACAGCTCCGGCCCCCACAAAGCGTGAGGCCGGAGTTCTTGTTTTGCCCCTTGTTGAAGAGGCTGTTTCATTCTTGTTTAGCGGTTGTCACGATCGCGGCCAGCATCATCTCTGTCGCGGTCAAAGTTAAACATATCGAAGAGATCGCCAATGGCCGGGCTGTTGAGCGGCACATAAGGATTCCCTGGATCGACCATCGGGTTCTTCAGATTATCGCGGCTGCGGCTGGTCAACGGCTTCAAGCGCCAGTTGCGTTCAATGAACTTCACAATAGAAGCATGGTCGCTATATGTATGGCTCACATGACCGCCCCGCGTGAAAGGTGAAACGATGAGGAGCGGAATGCGCGGCCCATCGCCAAAGAAATCAATGGGCTGCATGATGCCGGAGTCATAGTAGCCGCCGCCTTCGTCAAAGGTGACGATGAACGCAGTCTCTTCCGCCAGCTCCGGATGGGCCTTGAGTCCATCAAGAACGCGGTCCACCAGCGCTTCAAAAACATCCAGCTTGGAGGTGGACGGATGGCCGTCACCAAAGCTATCAGGCTTCAGGTAAGACACCGCAGGCAGATGGCCGTCATTGAGATCATTAAAGAAATCAATGGCGTCCTTGATATGCGCCTGACGCTGCACCGGGTCGCCCATAATGGATTTGGCATATTGGAAAGGGTTGCAGATGTCGCAATACCAATCGCCGCCTGTGCCGATCAACACATCCACCGGGTCCGTGGAACCGCTATCAAAACGCGCTGCGGCATTGAATCCGCCGCCATAGAAGGCCCAGCTGATGTTCTTTTCATTCAGTGCATCGCCAATGGTGCGCAATGAGGAAGGCGGCACAGCCGTTCCGGCATTGATGGCCGCAGTGTTGAGCTGTCCATTGGAGAGGAAGCCTGGACGCGTGTTGTTGATCATATAAAACGTGTTGGGCGCGCAATTGGAGGCCGTCAGGTCGGGTCGCCACGGCAGTGACTTCAGATAGTCCATGATGGGCTGGATCCCCGGCTGCGTTGGATCGCCGCACTCTGTCCAGCGCGCATCTCTGATGAAAGAAACATCCGTTGCGCTCTTGGGATTGGGATTGGCAACTTGACGGGCCGGAGGTTGTGCCGGGAAGCTGCCGACCTGTTCCCACGGCAGAGAGTCCGCAGTGCCAATCATGATGTGCTGCGCGGCGGTGCCGCCCATGGCCGGCTGATGATAGTTGTCACTGATGGTGTACTCATCGGCCAGGCGCTTGAAGACCGGCGCGTCTCCCTGCTGAATGTTGTAAAAGCCCATGGAGTTGCTGCCGCTATCGTCACCACGAGCAATGCCGACAAAAGGCAGAAGATCATTTTTGCAGCCGGAAGGATTCGTTCTTGTTGCGTTGGCAACATTGCAATCCGCTTGCTGCCACATGTGGAAGAGGCGGTGCACCATGTCGCCGGTGTAGCTGTCATACGGCAGATTGGCGCCGGTGATCTGGAATGAGGTGTTTGGCAGCTTGTTGAAATTCGCAACGCGCGTGTCCGGCTCCTGGCAGGCCGTGGGCGGCAG
>DAHUXF010000540.1 GCA_027307295.1 Acidobacteriaceae bacterium | reverse complement strand
CGCGTTGTCTCGATTCTGCGCGACGAATTGGAACGTACCATGGCGCTTACGGGCCGCCGGTCGATTGCAGAAATTGATTCTTCAGTGTTGTGGCAGCCTTCTGACGCAGCCAGCCGCCAGGCGTTACGCGCGCCTGCGGCGGGAGCCTGAGCGCGCGGCCCAGCACAAAAAAATCACAACTCTTCTGCCTGATGAATTCGATATGCGGCGTCCGCTGGCGGTGCGGTACTGAAGGTGTATGTGATCGGCGTGCGTCAGCGGCTTGAAACAAAGTGATTGCTGTTATGATGCCGCCACTTTGGCGCGGCACTCTTCGCACTGACACAGCTCGCGCAGATAGTCCCAGGAATAGATGCCGCTGGTGTGGCCGTCATTCCAGGTAAAGTTCAGGGCGTAGCGGCCCACCGGCTTCACCTCCGTAGGCTTGGCCGGTTCTTTGTACATTGGCAGCAGAGAGGTAACGCTCTTGGCGGCTTCCCCCGGCTTGCGCTGATTGTTGTTGCGGTCCTCCGTGCAGGTGGCGCACGGGCATGCGTCCCGCAGCCACTGGAAGCCATAATGCGTGTTGTGGCCATCATCCCATGCAATGTCCACGCCTGTGCCTGTGGTGATGTTTACCTTGACCGATTTGGGATTAATGACAGCCATGCTTCCAGTATATAGGCGTCTTTATGCGGCGCATCGGGCCAGGGTTCAAGACAGGGAGTTTTTGTCTCTGAATCGGCTTGGGCGAACGAGCTCTGTAATTGCGTGTCTATTTGGGAATCCAGCAGCTTTCGATTTCAGGCCGAAATTCAAACCAGCAACTCTACGCGCGCGTAGAATTCATTTAGTTGCTTCTCCTTGCCAGCAACTACTCAGATCAACAGGTCGATCCAACATAAACATAAAAAGGAGATATATATATTATGCCGACTACCACAAGACCAGTTCCTGAAGGTTTCCACACCGTGGTCCCATCCGTTGTTGTGCGGGACGCAGCCAAAGCGATTGAATTTTACAAGAAAGCGCTGGGCGCACAAGAGCGCATGCGCCTGCCCGGCCCCGACGGCAAAATCATGCATGCCGAGCTTAAAATCGGCGACTCCATCATTTTCATTGCCGATGAAAATCCACAAATGGGCAACGTTAAATCCCCGCAAACGCTGGGCGGCTGTACCGGCTCTTTGAACCTGTACGTCCCGAACGTGGATGAGCTTTTCAAACAGGCCATTGCCGCCGGCGCAAAAGAAACCATGCCTGTGGCAGACCAGTTCTGGGGAGACCGTTACGGGAGCCTGGTTGATCCCTTTGGTCTCAACTGGGGCCTGGCCACGCACAAAGAAGATCTCAGCCCGCAACAGATGGGCGAGCGCGCCCAGGAGTTCTTTGCCAACATACCAAAACGCAAGACAGCGTAAACCGTGCGCTGCCGCAAAACCTTACTATCACCGTTCATAAAGCAAGGATAGTCACAACATGGCCGCACAGGCGCGCCGCAGATTCCACGGATTGTTTGGGTTCCCCCGAGATCACTGGGCCTGAACACTCGCGGTTTTCAGGCGGTAGCAAGCCGATGCGGCCATTGTTCCAGTATGTTCTTCGCGCCCCGGCGGACGGCGGAAAAAGTCTGCGATCCTTGCGTCACTTTTCTTCCTCTGTTCCTCCGTGGCAGAGCTTTTTCACGTTCTGCCCTTCAAGATCAGCGTCCTCCGATCCGAGGTAAAGTTGCTTCGCTTTCCGGGTTGCGCCGGCATAGTTAATTCGCTTAATATTCGCCTATGGCCAAAGACGAGATTCTCGCAGCCATACGGCAGGCCGCTCGTGCGCTGGGCCGGGCCCCGTCACGCGGGGAGCTCAAGCGGCTTACAGGAGTAAGCCATTATCGCGTCCTGTCAGAGTTCCGTACGTTGCGTGAAGCGGTCCGGGCCGCTGGACTGGAGCCGAATCCCAAAGGCGAGCGCATCAGCACCGGCGAGTTGCTCAAGGATTGGCAGCGAATCGCCCGCAAGCTGGGCAGAAAGCCCACGCGGTCAGAGTATGTGCGCGAGGGCAAGTACAGCGCCGGCGCTCTCACCGTGCGGTTCGGGGCGTGGGGAAAAATTGGGCAAGACGCAACCAGCGCCACCGTGCATCACACACGCCGAAAGGCGCAGGCGCGCGGACATCGGGCAAGCAACCACCAGGAACAGAGTTGCCCGGCACAAGAGCGGGCCTACGCAGCGATGCGCGGCGTGGAAAACGCTCCGGACAAAGCCATCGCCATGCGCTGGGCGGCTTCTCTCATGCAGATCCCCGGAGAGCTGGCGGGCAAGCGCCGGGTCACGGAAGCCGTGGCGCAGTTG
>DAHUXF010000053.1 GCA_027307295.1 Acidobacteriaceae bacterium | reverse complement strand
CCCGTGAAATCAATATTCTGGCCGTGCCGGGATCAGTCTTTACTTTTGCCGGCAGGCTTACATATCTCGATCTTCATCGCGGCATTCTGGCCATACTAAACTCCAGCGATGACAAGAATTATGAGATCCGTTTCTCCCCGGCCAGAATTGACCGCAACAATCTGGGCGTGGGCATGGAAGTAAAGGTGGTTGCCACGTTTGAGGGATCGCAATACAACGCGCGGTCGGTAGCTGTAACCACGGAAAATGGGACTCTGGAAAGATAATACAAAGATAAAAGTTAAAAGATAAATCCGGACTCAAATGGATTGCGTCGGGAACAGAATTATCTTTTTGGGCACACCATTTTAGGGAAGAATACCCAGCAAAACAAAAATACTCCTTCTCTGGCCGCCGTTGGAGCATAATTGAGAACGTTATGACGGCGTCAACAAAACAAATCGATGAGCGGCAAGCCATGGATACGCCCCGACGGGCAGATGTGACCGGGAACAACCAGGTAACCGCTCTAGCAGGGTATAACCTCTTCCTGACGGACCGCACTCTGGTCAATGCCGTGGAACGCGATGCTGCCTGGGCACGCGAGCAAATCAGCGAACTTGGCCGGTTGCTGGGGACGGAGGAGGCACAGCGATGGGGTTTTGAGGCTAATGAGAACCAGCCTGTACTCCATACCCATGACCGCTATGGCAATCGTCGCGATGAGGTTTTATTTCATCCTTCCTATCATCGTGTGATCAGGACATCGGTAGAGAACCGGATTCACAACCTCCCCTGGATTGAGAAGCGTGCAGGCGCTCACATGGCACGGGCAGCGCTGATGATGATTACGGCACAAAATGAAGCCGGCCATACCTGTCCCATCTCCATGACATTTGCCTGTGTTCCAGCGCTGCGCAGGGAAACAGACCTGGCGCGACAGTGGGAGCCCATGATCTTTTCCGATATGTATGATGCCCGGTTTCTCCCGGCTACGGAAAAAACCGGCGTACTGTTGGGTATGGGCATGACAGAAAAGCAGGGCGGCTCTGACGTTCGCGCCAACACAACACAGGCCGAGCGCATTGGCAGTTCGCGCGAATATCTGATTACCGGCCACAAATGGTTTTGCTCCGCGCCCATGTGTGATGCGTTTCTCATCCTGGCGCAAACGTCCAAAGGGCTTACCTGTTTTTTCCTTCCCCGCTGGACTCCCACGGGTGAACGCAACCAATTCTATATACAACGGCTCAAGGACAAGATGGGCAACCGCTCCAATGCATCGAGTGAAGTTGAATTTGCGGGAGCCTGGGCGCACATGGTGGGCGAAGAAGGCAGGGGCGTGAGCACTATCATTGAGATGGTGAACCACACTCGTCTGGATTGCGCCATTGCCGGGGCGGCGCTCATGCGCCAGGGGCTGGTGCAAGCCTTGCATTATGCAGCCCATCGCAAAGCTTTTGGAAAGTTGTTAATGGACCAGCCGCTGATGAGCAACGTCCTCGCGGATCTGACAATTGAATCCGAAGCTGCCACCCAAATGATGGTGCGGCTGGCCAGAGCGTTCGATGCGCGGGAATCGGACGAGCACGAACGGGCCTTCTGCCGGATCGCCACGGCGATCTCCAAATACTGGTTGTGCAAACGGGCGCCGATGCATGTAGGCGAAGCCCTGGAATGTCTTGGCGGAAATGGATACGTGGAAGAATCAATCATGCCCCGGCTTTATCGTGAAGCGCCGCTGAATTCAATATGGGAAGGCTCCGGCAATGTCATCTGCCTGGACGTATTGCGCGCCATGGCCAAAGAGCCGGCCAGCTTAGAAGCACTGATGCATGAACTACGACTGGGAGCAAACTATGACAGCCGGCTTGGCAGTTATATCTCGCAAGTAGAGTCAGATGTGCGCGGTAGCTTAAAGCTTTCATTGAATCATGGAGAGGCCGGAGAAGGGCAGGCCCGCCGGTTGACTGAGCAACTGGCTTTGGCCCTGCAAGCTGGGTTGCTGGTGCGGCACGGCGCGCCCGAGATCGCCGACGCATTTATCGTAAGCAGATTGGAAAATAAGTACGGAAGGGCCTTCGGCACACTTCCTCCGCAGGTCAACCTTCACGGCATGCTGGAACGGGCAGCGCATGACTTGGGCGCATAAAAGCCCTCGTATAAAAGCGCCTCCAATAAAAAAGTCTTCGCGACCAAAACTTCAATCGCGAAGACTCCACCAAGGAAAGAAAAACAGAAGTTCACAGAGCAAGTGAAAGGAGCTAGGGCAGGGAGCCCTGTGTCTTCTTTAAGCAATGTTCCCTATTGGTATAGTGGGAGTTCTGGTCCAATCGTTTCATGCCAATTTAAAGAATTCTGCTTTTTTCACGAATTTGTCAGCCAGCTTGCACACGCCGCTAGTCTCCCGCTACCCCAGGCTGGCTATCATCGGTGTGTCCACCCCGAAACGTTTAAAAAAACGAAGGATTTTCCCACGATGGATGCAGCATCTAGGTCCATGACACAGCCAAGTGGAAAACGATCTTTTAAGCATTTGCAATGGTTTCGATAAGTTATCCCATATCCGATCAACAAAGAGGGTACGGCCTTTTTGGCAGGCCTGGATATGGAATGTTTCCGAGATGCCAGCGGTGTTATCTATCATGCTGCCTTGGACAAGAATGTGACCTCGGTAAACTATTGAATGTAAGTTATTGATAATAATAGATATTATTTTAAGTAAGTTCTTATAATTTATGATCCTTGGAATTTTTCATGGAATTGGTTGTTTTTGGGCCAGTGATTAGGCAAGCTTAGGAGGACTAAATTCGCTGGGATGTGCGGCATTTTGCTTCTGAAGACAATTCTGGCGAGCGGGTTCTGAATCAATTTGATAAAGAAGCAAGAGGTAATGTTGAAACGCTTCCTTATACCCATATGGTTACTGCTAGCCGGTACGTTGTGGTGTCTCGATCCACATAAGTCCATTTCACAATATGTGCATACAGTATGGCGTTCTGAGGATGGTTTGCCGCAGAACAGCATTCAGGCCCTGGTGCAGACTCGCGATGGATACCTGTGGATTGGAACACAGGAAGGCCTGGTGCGCTTCAACGGCATGGAATTCAAGGTCTTCAATAAAGGCAATACTGAAGCGATTCTTCACAATGATATCCGCAAGCTTTATCAGGACCAAGATGGCGTGCTTTGGGTGGGGACTTTTGGCGGAGGGTTAACCCGCTTCAAGGACGGACAATTCAAAACCTACACTGTACAGAATGGACTCTCCAATAACACCATTACCGCCATTCTGCGGGACCACAGCGGCAATCTCTGGATCGGCACCAATGATGGACTGAACAAAATGGTGGGCGACTCGTTCCTGAGTTTTACACGCAAAGATGGTCTCTCAGACAATACGATTGAGGCGCTGGCGGAGGGCGCGGATGGACGTCTTCTGGTGGCGACCCATACCGGGCTGGATGGATTTGATCAGGGACGAATCACTGCTGCGCTTGCTGACTTGGTTGTTGCCAGGAGAAACGTCATCCGATCTCTGTTCCAGGACCGCCAGGGCCGGTTATGGATTGGAACCGAGAACCAGGGCTTGGACGTAGTGGATGGAAAAAAGCTTACACACTATGGTACAGAACGGGGCCTCCCTCCCAATGCACCGGTGCACACCATTTACCAGGACAAGCAGGACACCATTTGGATTGGAACAGAAGGCGGCGGGCTTTGCCGCGTGGTTTCAACGCGCCTGGAGTGTTACTCCTCCGCCAATGGCTTGAGCGGTGAATATGTGGAATCAATTGTCCAGGACCACGAAGGAAGTTTGTGGGTTGGGACCGAAACCGGCGGCATCAATCGCTTTAAAGAAGGCAGCCTGACCAACCTGGGCAGTGAACTGGGAATACAGGGATCGCCGCGAACGATTTTTGATGACCAGGCGGGTGGCCTCTGGATAGGCACCAATACTGGAATGTGGCATTACAACAATGGCAAAGTTATTTCCTATAGGACCAATAAGGGGCCGGCGAATAATTATGTTTACTCCACGTTCCAGGACCACGAGGGGAACTTATGGGTGGGGACAGATGAGGGCGGCCTCAACAAATTTACTGGACATTCTGTAAAGACCTATAAGAAGGCCGATGGCCTGGCAGACGACTTTGTTCAGGCGGTGTTTGAAGACCACAGCGGCGATATATGGATCGGAACTCGGAATGGAGGATTGAACCGGCTCCACCACGGGAAATTTACAACGTATACCACGAAAGAAGGCCTGGGCAGCAACCGGGTATGGGCCATCCTTGAAGACTACCAGAACAATTTGTGGGTCGGCACAGATGCTGGCCTGGGCTTGTTACGTGATGGATCGTTTATCAATTTTGATCTAAGAGATACGTCTGTGCCGGGGTCCGGAATGGGGGCCGTTTTTGTTATTTATGAGGATGCGGACCATGTTTTGTGGATTGGCACATACGGCGGTGGCCTTAAGAGGTTTAAAGATGGCAAGTTCAACACTATCGGTATAAGGCAGGGTTTATTTGACGATACTATCTGGAGCATTTTGGAAGATAATTCCGGCAATTTCTGGATGAGTTCCAACCTTGGTATTTGGCGGGTCAAGAAGTCTGAGGTCATTGATGTAGCTGAAGGCCGGCTGGCCCGCGTACAAACACGTGCGTACGGCGCAGCTGACGGCATGGCCAGTGCGGAATGCAATGGCGGATCACAATATTCGGGTTGGAAGACCAAAGATGGCCGTCTTTTATTTGCCTGCCTGAAGAGTGTTGTGGTTGTAAATCCTAACGACCTGCCCACCAATACTGTGCCGCCGCCGGTCATTATCGAACGTGTCAAAATCAATCAGCAGGATAAAGTGGCTCCCAATGCAAGCCTGCCGACTGGGGCCGGAGAGCTGGAGATCCAATACGCGGCCCTGAGTTATTACGCTCCGGAGAAGGTGACGTTCAAATGCATGCTGGAAGGCTATGAACAGAGCTGGAATACTCCTGCCACGCGCGGGTTCATGCGCTACACCAATCTCCCGCCTGGACATTACACCTTCCGGGTAACGGCGGCGAACAATGACGGCTATTGGAGTGACAAGGAAGCCACCTTCTCCTTTTACCTTAAACCCCTCTTCTACCAGACAACGTGGTTTTATTCCCTGTGCGTGCTGCTGGTGACGCTCTTTACCATTGGCGGTTACCTGTTGCGCACGCGCGGGGTAAGGAAAAGAGAGCGTGAATTGGTGGTCCTGGTAGGCAGGCGGACGCAGGAATTGCAGGCAGCAAAAGAACTGGCCGAAGCTGCAACCCGCGCCAAAAGCGAGTTTCTGGCCAATATGAGCCATGAAATAAGAACGCCGCTGAACGGCGTTAACGGAATGCTGGAGCTGATCAGCCAGAGCGAGCTTACGTCCGACCAGAACCAGCTAGTAACCATGGCCCAGAATTCCGCGAATACTTTGATGGTGGTCATCAACGATATTCTTGATTTTTCAAAGATTGAAGCCGGCAAGCTGGCGTTTGATGCCTGCGAATTTGAATTGCAGGAAACAGTAGCGGAAGCGGTGCGCACCATGGCGCTGCGCGCGCACCAGAAAAACCTTGAGCTGGCCTATCAGGTTGATTCCTCTATTCCCAGTTTCCTGGTGGGTGACGCAGACCGCATTAAGCAGGTGCTGATTAACCTGCTGGGGAATGCGATCAAATTCACAGAAGCCGGTGAAGTGATTTTGCGGGTCAAAGTTGAATGCCAGGAGGGCGACGAGTTGCAGTTGCAATTCAGTGTCGCTGACACTGGGGTTGGCATTCCTGTGGAAAAACAGCAAGTCATCTTTGAAGCTTTTTCCCAGGCAGATGCTTCCACCACCCGCCGATTTGGCGGAACAGGCCTGGGCCTTGCCATATCATCGCGCATTGTGGCACTGATGGGCGGCCGGTTGTGGGTTGAGAGCAAAGAGAACGCAGGATCCACTTTCTGCTTTACGGCCAGGCTTCGCGTTGCCCCGCGCTCACGGCTGCAACAGGAAACCGGTGTGAAGCCGGACCTGAAGGGACTCTCCGCTCTTGTGGTAGACGATAACCTCCACAGCCGGACGATTCTGGAAGAGATGCTTAAATCCTGGGGAGTAACCGCCGACGGCGTGAGTTCCGCTCCGGAAGCGCTTTGGCAAATGGGCCAGGCATCGGCAAAAGGCGTGCCTTATTTGATGATGCTGGTCGATTGCCACATGCCGGGTATGGATGGCTTCCAATTGATCAGAGAATTGGAAACTGTCACTGCGCCACGTCCGGCGATCGTGATGCTGCTGACTTCAAATGATTACTCCACTTCCACGCGGCTCTCAAGGGAATTAGGCGTTACCGCGCACGTCATCAAACCCGTCAAGCCATCTGAGCTGCTGGCAGCCATGCGCCGGGCCTTGTTTCCGGGTTCGAGTGAGATGTCATCTCACATTGCTGAGGATGGCCCTCCATTGGCGCGGCTGCGCATCCTTCTGGCCGAAGACAACCTTGTGAACCAGAGATTAGCCCTGCGTCTTCTGGAAAAAATGGGGCACGATGTGGAGGTGGCCCACACCGGCACCGAAGTTCTGGCCGCGCTGCAAAGAGGAACATTTGACCTTGTCCTGATGGACGTGCAGATGCCGGAGATGGATGGTTTTGTGGCCACACAGGAAATACGCAGGCGTGAGCAGAGAACGGGAAAACACCTTCCGATCATCGCCATGACGGCGCACGCCATGAAAGGTGACAGGGAGAACTGCCTGGAAGCAGGCATGGACGGATATTTGGCCAAGCCAATTCATCGTGAGGACCTGGCAAGGATTGTGGAAGAAGCGATGCGGTCCGCGCACCAGATATCTACAATCCAGTCCTCAGTGGATGCATTCAACGCCAAAGTAGCTGAATAATTCAGGCTGGTTCTTCCCCTAGATCGACTTCACTGGAACCAGTGTCACATCATTTACCAGGCCAACTTCCTTCTGCAGAAAGGGCTCGGCATATTTCACCCCGGCCAGCATTCCATAAAAGCGGGCCATGGTCGCCACGCGTTCCCGGATTTCCGCATGGGCAGGAAAATCATGACGGCCTGCTGCTTGATCTTCATATTGTGAGTTATAGGCATAGATGGACTCCAGCCGGAGTTCAAATTGCTCTGTTATATCCACGACAAACGTTGGCCGGATATCGTAATACAACGTGGCATAGATGATTTTGAATGGCCGGTGCGGCGAATCCGTTGCGTCCAAGGTTTCTCCAGCGCGCTGATCAGAGTGGCGTGCTCCTTCGTGCTCCAGTTGTAGTTTTGAGAGTCCTGCAAGAAAACAAGCCTCATAGCCGACAATTGAGCATGTGTAATGGTCTGGATGGCGGCCCTGCCAATAGGGAAGGATGACGACCCGCGGACGCTGTTGGCGTATGACGCGCGCAATCTTCAATCGGTTCTCCCAGGTATTTTCCACGCGTCCATCGGGAATATCCAGGGCATGGCGGAATTTCACGTTCAATATTCTGGCGGCATCGGCAGCTTCCCTGGCGCGGTCCTGGGCGGTGCCCCGAGTGCCCATTTCACCCTGCGTCAGATCCAGAATGCCGGTGCGATGCCCGAGTTGGGCCATCTTCAGAAGCGTGCCGCCGCACGTTTGTTCCACATCGTCACGGTGCGCGGCAATGGCCAGGACGTCAAGCGCAGGTGTACTCACGCCAGTTCTCCTGTTTCAATGGTGACGCTTTCGCGCACAATCAGCCGATGGCCGGCCATCTCTTTCACGCGGGGCAGGACCCGGTCAATGTGATCGGCTGTATCCACAAACGTAAGGACCAGAGGCAGCCTGCCCCCGGCATCCACCAGCGTGGATGTTTTAACGCGGCCTCGGCCTGTAAATCCTGCCACGGCATGGAGCACGGTGGCGCCTGCAATTTCCTGCTCCCGGAGGAAATTGAGCAGCTCAAGATGCAGCGGACGGTGATGCCATTCGTCGGCTTCACTCAGGTAAATCGATATCTGAACAGCGCTTCGCGAATCGGTCATCGGAGAATACGTGCGTTTGTCCTTCCGCAGAGAGTTTACACGGGCGGCGCTTTATAGTGTGCGTGCAATTACCGCACCCAGCAGCACCGCGCCCAGGCAAAGCAGATTGTTGGCCAGAATGTTGATCGCGAAGAGGGTCCAGTGTCCCTGTTCAAAGTAGGTCATGGACTCAAACGCATAGCTGGAAAATGTGGTGTAGGAGCCGCAGAATCCCACCGCCACCAGAAAGCGCCACAATGGATTGGCAAGTACGCGCTCCGTGGTCCAGACCAGAAAAAATCCCAGAATCAGACTGCCGGTTACGTTAATGAGCAGAGTTCCGTAAGGAAACGCCGCATCACTGAAGCGAGTTACAATCCGGCTCACCAGATAACGAAGGTTTGTGCCTAGAACGGCGCCCAGAGAAATCCAGAGATACGGCTTCCACTCAATCCAAGTGCGCATGACGGCTCCATAGGTTCAGTTAGTAGGAGTCATCAGCCGTATGCGGGCGGTTAAAAGGCGAACTCCATCGCCTGCCATTATTTAACCATGCCAGGAGCAAACCTCAAATCGTTATATGGCATCGTATGTTATTGAAAACAATGCTTCGTAGACGTCTTTTCCACAGGATGCACAACTGCCTGTGCATTTCCACTTTGAACTCTCATCTAAAATACCGCCTAGGTAAACCCAACCACCCTCATTCATGACCCTACTGCAAGGACGAATTAACGGTCTAACGGAGGAGTTCGCGGCCACTGTACATAAGTTGGTAAGCGACGTTAAGCCGAAGACTGTCCATCATCTGCGAACCACGATCCGTCGCATAGAGAGTCTGATTAGCTATGCGCATCCTGGCCTGGGGAAAAAACTGGAACGCAGCCTAGAAAAGCTGGCGGATTTGCGCAAGCGGGCCGGCAAAGTCCGTGATGTTGATATCCAGCTTGAACTGCTCGGTATGCTTGCCAACAGGTCCACCACCAGAGATCGTGACACGCTGGCGGAACTGCTGAACAAGAAGCGCGCGCGGCAAGCCAAACGTCTTTCTTTCGCGGCGCAAAAACTTGACGATCCAAAATTCCTGACCCGTCTGAAGCGGGTTGCAGAAAAAGTCGGTGACGGACCAGCGGAAGAGATCCGTCCTTTAGCTCCTCTGGAAGAAGCCAGTATGCAACTGGGCCATCTTGCCGATGACTATGCGCCGCGCCAGGAAATCAAGCCGGGCCGGTTGCACGCGGCGCGCATTCAGCTCAAGAAAATCCGGTATCTGGCAGAATTGGCGGAGGAGTCGCCGGAGCAGAAGGCGCTGATGCAGGACTTGAAATCTGTCCAGGATGCCGTGGGAGAATGGCATGACTGGCAGGAGCTGGCCGTCTCAGCGGAAAAATATTTCAGAGACCGCGTGAACTGTCCTCTTCTGCGTGAAATCCGCACTCTACTGGCCGCGCGCCAGTCCACGGCCAATTCGGCAATCATAAGGTTGCTTGCCATGCATGCATTGCCTTCACAGGCAAAGAAATTGCCTGTTGCCATCCAACCTGTCCGGACGACGGTCCGGCTTGCCCGATAGCTGAATGCCCGTCTTTGCTGCAATTGATATTGGTTCCAACTCAGTGCGCCTCAGCATTGCGGAGCTTCGCCGCGGACGGCTGGTGCCTTTGCATCAGGACCGCGAAGTCACACGCCTGGGAGAAGGCGTGTTTCGCGATGGCAATCTTGATCCCCAAGCCATGGCGCACACGCTGAAAGTCCTGCGGCGCTTTCACCGCGCGGTGCAGAGTTATGCGGTGGAGCAGACCCGCGTGGTGGCTACCAGCGCCCTGCGTGACAGTCATAACTCACGCTTATTTGCCGAGTGGCTGAAGACCGCGACCGGATGGAAGCTGGAGATCATTACCGGCCTGGAGGAAGGGCGGCTGATCCATCTGGGCGTGATTTCAAACCTGCGGACCCCAGCAAAGCTTCTGCTGATTGACCTGGGCGGCGGCAGTTGTGAGCTGACGTTATCGGAGAAAGGGCACATCAAAGAGATTGTTACGCTGCCTCTTGGCGCGGTGCGGCTTACGCAGGAATTTATTCAGCATGATCCTCCGAACAAAGAAGAGCTGAAACGGCTGCACGACTTTATTGGCCAGGAAGCCGGACACATCCCGCGCCAGATCACGCGCTCAGAAGTCCGCACCGTAATTGCCACTTCCGGGACTGCTGCCGCTCTTGTGGGTGCTGCACAGGCATTGCGTCTCAGCCGCAGTGAAGGCGTGACGCAGACGGTAGTGGCCAAGCTGGTGAAACGGCTGGCCAAGCTTACCGTGCGGCAGCGGGCGGCCATCAAAGGAATTAATCCGAAGCGTGCGCAAATTATCATTGCCGGGGCCGCCGTGTATGCACAGGTGCTGCATGCCTGCGCGCTGAAGGGTTTTCGTTATTCACCTCTGGGATTGCGCGACGGAATCCTGGCGCAGATGGCCGCCGAATACGATCAGCACACCCGGTCTCACCGGCAGCTTGAATCTGACCGCGAAGATGTCCTGCTCAAGACCTGCCGGCGCTATGGTGTGGACCTGGAGAACGCGTTCCATGTGCGCAAGCTGGCGCTCTCCCTGTTTGATCAGACGCGCCGTTTGCACGCGTTGAGCAGAGATTCCCGCGAATGGATTGCTGCCGCAGCCATGCTGTATGAAGTTGGCATGTACATTAATCCCGCGGGGCTGCACCGGCACGCTTACTATGTGATCTCATGCTCAGAGCTGTTTGGCTTCACTCCTTTGCAACGAAAGATCATTGCCACGGTGGCCCGCTTCCAGGGAAATTCCAAACCGCAGCTGCGTGACCGCCTGATTAAGATTCTGCCGGCGCAGACCAGGTCAGACGTTATACGGAGCACGGCCATTCTGCGGGTTGCACGCGCGCTGAACCAGGGCCGGCGTTCCGCCGTGGCCTCCATTCAGGCCAAGTCTCGCGGAGGAGAAATCATCATCAGCATGAAAACCGGGCGAGGCGGGGCCGACCTGGAGCTTTGGGCGGGAGAAAAAGAGATTCCTTACTTTCGCGAAGTGTTTGGACGTGAACTCGCCTTTAAACTGGTCTGAAGGGTACGGGCGATTTTTGGCGTCACCAGCCATTGCAGTGTTCCCGTGCGTCCAGTCAACTCCACTTTGGCAACGGACCCTTTCTTGAATTCAACGTGGGCCGCTCCAGCGCCGGCGGAAATCGTCTTGCTCAAAAACTCAGTAAGGCTGGGATT
>DAHUXF010000539.1 GCA_027307295.1 Acidobacteriaceae bacterium | reverse complement strand
GGCCATGAGCAAGGCCTTTGAGATTGCTTCCCGCAGCGAATCTCTGGGCTCGGCCTTTCGCAAGCTTACCTCGCGCGGCCTGAGCCTGATCCCGGTGGTGGACCAGGAACATCTGGTAGGCATTGTGACGCTGCAACATCTGATGCACAGCATGGGATTGCTGACTGAATCGCGCAGGCTGAGGAAACAGATGGAAGAACAGATGTAGCAGTGGGCCACCCTTCCCTCACCATCCCGGTTAGCGACGTTTTTAAACGCAAAATGTCACCAGCGTGCTGTAAAGCAAAACGTCAGATAGTTGCGCATTTTAAGTTCTACAAATTTTGGATCAGGCGGATTGCTGAGTGCTGAATGCTCGCATTCGTTGTACACTTCTTCGTTTCATATCACCCCCTGGAGAGTGCCCGTGAAGAGGCTATTGCTTTCGATTTTGCTTGTGGCAAGCGTTTGTTCCCTCGCTCATGCACAAGAGCTGACCATTCAATCCATCTACGCCCCCAACGGGCTCACCGGGCGCGCGCCGGACACCATCAAGTGGAGTCCTGACGGCAAGAAGGTCTCCTATTTCCTGCATCAGGAGCAGGGCGACAAGGCCGATCTTTATTACATTGACGTGACCTCGGGCAAGCCCGCCGTGCTGGTGGCGTCAGAAAAGCTGGCTGCCATGAAGCCGCCGGTTTCCACGGCAAAAGACGATCGCGAAAAGGACAATCGTGAGCGCTACCGCGTGGCCGGGTACCACTGGGCGCCGGATTCCGAGCATATTCTCTTCGACGCGAACGGGCAGCTCTGGTATTACACGCTGTCGTCCGGCAAGGCGGTGGCGTTGAGCAGTCCGGGCGAATCGGCCACTGATCCTAAATTTTCTACTGACGGCAAGCAGCTCTCCTATGTGCGCAACCACAATCTGGTGGTGAAAGGCGTGGATGGCGGCGCGGAAAAAGCGCTTACCAGTGATGGTGATGACAATCTGCTCAATGGCGAAGTGGATTGGGTCTATGCGGAAGAGCTTGAGGTCCGCAGCAATTACTTCTGGTCGCCGGACTCCAGCAAGGTTGTGCTGCTCCAGATGAATCAAGCCAAGGTGCCTACATATCCGATTACGGACTTCATCCCGCAGCATCCTACGGTATATCAGGAAAAATATCCCAAGGTGGGCGATGCCAATCCTACCGTCCAGTTGGGCGTGGTCAGCGCCAATGGCGGGGCCGTTAAGTGGATCCACCTGACAGATGAAAAAGATATGTACATCCCGCGCTTTGGCTGGGTGCGTGACGGCGTGATCTGGGCCACGGTGCTCAATCGCGCACAGAACCAGCTTGACCTTTACTTTGCTGACGTAGCCAGCGGCAAGTCCCGCCGCGTGCTCAGCGAGAAAAGCGATACGTGGATTGAAACCGATAACAACCTGCAATTCCTGAAATCGGGCGACCGGTTTACCTGGCCAAGCTGGCGTGACGGTTTCACCCATCTTTATCTTTACTCGTTTGACAAAGCTAATCCGCTCTCTGCGGATGCCAAATTGGTCAATCAGATCACCAAGGGCGAATTTGAGGTTTTTGACGTTGAGGGCTCTGACGACGCCAGCGGTACGCTGTTTGTCACAACCAATGCCGGGGACGCCCGCCAGCGACATCTTTGCAAGGTCAAGCTGGATGGCAGCGGTTTTCAGGTACTGACAAAAGGCGGCACGCACGCTGCTGCCGTATCACCGGACGGCAAGTATTATGTGGACCACTACTCCGCTTTGATGACGCCGCCCCAGCTTCAGTTCTGCCGCATCGGCGGTAATTGCGATATTTTCTGGCAATCCAAGAGCGTGGACCCATACAAATTGATTGCACCGCAGTTCGTGGACTTCAAAGCCGAGGACGGCACAGTGCTGCATGGGCTGCTTTTTCTACCGCCCGATAGCGCCGGTAAAAAAGTGCCGTTGTTGAACAATCCTTACGGAGGTCCCCATGGGCAAACCGTGCGTGACTCCTGGGGTGGCGCAGGCTTTATGTTTAACGAAATCCTGATGCGGGATGGCATTGCTGTGCTTCAGGTGGACAATCGCGGCATGGGTGCGCGCGGCAAAAAGTTTGCTGCCGCCCTGATCCATAACTTTGGCGAAGTGGAGTTGAAAGACCAGTTGGCCTCAATCGACCAGGCGCTGGCCAGGTTTCCGCAGCTTGATGGTTCGCGTATGGGCTGGTGGGGATGGAGCTACGGCGGCTACATGACGTGGGCCGTGGCGTATGAATACAACGACAAGATTTGCTGTTCGCTGCCAATCGTTGGCCCCTCCAACCTAGTCACGCTCCTGGAGCATACTGAGGCCTATCGCCGCGAT
>DAHUXF010000538.1 GCA_027307295.1 Acidobacteriaceae bacterium | reverse complement strand
GATGGCCTGAAAGTCTTTAGAACATCGGCAGTCACCGGCGAAGGAATTGAAGCTTTGCGTGGCGCGATTCTCGAGCATGTTTCCGGGATGGCAGGAGGCGCTGAGCGGGAAACAGGTTTTCTCACCAACATCCGCCATCAGCGGCTGGTGGAAGAATCGCTCAGCTGCCTGGATGCAGCATGCCACGCCGTCACGCGCCACACGCCGCATGAGATGATCATGCTTGATCTTTACGGCGCTCTGCGTCCGCTGGATGCCATCACAGGAGAGACAGCCACCGATGACATCCTGAACCTGATCTTCAGCAGCTTTTGCATTGGGAAGTGACCTGGCGGTTCCTGAATTTGATACTGCTTCGCCGCAGGTCTGCGCAGATGAACGCACATCAGGAGAAGATATATCAGCCGCGAATCAACGCGAAAAGCGCGAATCTATAAAAGCGCAAAGCTATGGCAATGCCAACATTTTTCACACAGACATGTTTTTCTCCGCGCCTCTGCGCCTCCGTCGTACAAGTTTGTTTTGGGTTTCACCGTCCTTGCTTTCTGCCTTTGGCATCGGACGAACACGCTCAGGATGCAGCTGGTTACGTCTTGCTCACCCGGCCAACCAACGCTGGAACCACTCTTAATCTTTCGCTTATGTTGCCATTTTGGGCTTACAAACATTCCGTTTTGGAAAAAGTGACAGACAGTCAATAAGAAGGCCGCTGTCCAGGCGCAAGAATCCTTAATGATTGCCGTCTTCTTATAGACAGAACCGGCTTCTGAAACTGCACTTCAGCAAACTGCTTGAACTGATATAGAATTAGCGCTCCGTGAGTGCGGCCAGCAGTTGTGAAAGAGCAAACATGTTGGCTCTCCGCGCGATACTGAATTTGTTCGCCATGAAACTTCTCCTCAGATTTGTTGCCGGTCTGATCGTTCTCTATCTGGTCTCAGTAGTCTTTATCTGGTGGTCCATGCGCCAGCCGCCGGAAAAGTTTGGCCGCATTGTTGCCCGCATGCCCGTGCCCATCGTTTTCGCGCTCTTTCCCTTTGAGACGCTCTGGATTCACGCTCGCGCCGGGGATTTGAATATTGGAGACCACGCCCCGGACTTCCTGCTGATGGCCCAGGACAAAAGCGGGGTGATTCAACTGTCCGCATTGAACCGGCAGCGGCCCGTAGTGCTGGTATTTGGCAGTTACACCTGACCACCCTTCCGGCAGGAGGTTCCTGCCCTGAACAAACTCTATGAGCAGTACGGAGACCGCGTTGCTTTTCTGGTGGTCTACATCACGGAAGCGCATCCTAGTGACGTTTGGCAGATGCAAAGCAATGTCCGCGACCGCGTGGTCTTTGCCAGCCCTAAAAATGAAGAGGAGCGCGCCTCCCTTGCCGGGACCTGCGTGCGCAGGCTTGGCATAAAGTTCCCCGCCGTGCTGGATGAATTCGGCAACTCCACGGAGCGCGCATATACGGGTTGGCCTGACCGCATTTATCTGATCGACTCACAGGGCCGCGTTGCTTTTAAGACCAAGCCGGGGCCTTTTGGATTTAAGTCTGAGCTGCTGCGGCAGGCAATCGTACAGATGTTGGCAGTACCCTCCAAGGAATAGTGCTGGCGGTAATCTCTAGAACTGCCGCAGTCCTGCATGGCAGAAAAGTGCCGATAAAGCATGCGCGATACTGACGAAAACGCTAAACTTGATGCAACATGGAGACACACGACTCAATCAGCGCCATGGCGGGCGTCTACGCGGAAAAGGCCGTTGTGATTGCGCGGGACTTCAACGCCCGGCTCGACTACAGCGAGAACTCATTGATGGAACTAGAAGGTATTCTGGCGCAATTGGCGTTGGATATGCCTGTTGGCGCGCCTTCCAGCGACGAGCTTACGGAAATGTGCAAGCTCTGGGGCAGCTACTTTGGAGAAGTAGTGCGCCGCCGCTTTGGCGGTGACTGGAGCATTGAGACTTATCCCGGCAAGCAGTTTGCCACGCTCACATTGAATGTGGGTGGCAACAAGCTTTTTCCGTCCATGAAGGTCCATCGCCGGCTGACGGTGGGCGAGAGCGACAATTTGTGGTCATTTTACAAGATGGTGAAGCAAAAGCTGGAAGCGGTACCGGGCGGAAAGGTGCAGTGACGCCATTGTCCCTACATCACGACCAGGATCGTGGGCTATTCGTCTGGACGAAAACTGCCGACCAGATCCTGGAACCTGTAGCAGTTTTTGCAATGGAACATTGAACTCAGGACACTAGGCTGGCTTTTGAAATGATTTTTTCTCTGAGGCGACCTTGCTTAGAGGAAAAGAACTAGCGAACTGCCCTGCATCAGCGATGACGTCACGGAGTACTCCAT
>DAHUXF010000537.1 GCA_027307295.1 Acidobacteriaceae bacterium | reverse complement strand
CATGACCTGCCCGAGCATCGTCCCACCTCCTTCCCGCGCTGGCCCTTTCCCGTCGCGCGGCCCGTTGCACCGCGGCCTGTCGTGCCTCAGCTCGCCAGCGCCACCTGGCGGCCGCGCCCGAGCGCCGACTGCAGCGCCAGCAGCGCCAGCACCACGGCAGCAGGATGCGCGGCAACAATGGAGCTCGATTCCAGCGTGAACTGCGTGTGCTGCCCTAGTTCGCGCTCCACCCACGGCGCAAAGACCGGAACATCAGGCTCATTTTCCAGCGCGTAAGACAAATCAACAATGGCGCTGCCGGCGTCGCGGGCCAACTTCCATTTTTTGCGTGTAAATTCCTCTTCTGAGGCAAAAAATGTGAAGTCCATGTCAGTCAACTGATCGCGGCCTACCGGCTGCACCACGGCCACTTCATCCTGGATCCGTTCCAGTTGTCCCAGGGATTCATCGTCATCCAGCAGCTTGATCTCGCGGGCCGGGAAATTGCGCTCTTCCAGCACGTCCTTCAATTCTTTGCCTTTGAGCGTGGCTGCGCCGACAATGGCGACGCGAAAAAGGTTGGGGTCTTCAGTCTTCATCGGGGTTCCGGAGCCTCATTGTAAAGGGCCGGCGGGGGTTGCGGTGGCCGGCGGCGGAACGTGTAAGAAAGTCGCATCAGGATGCCGCTGAGCATGTACGTGATTGCTATGGCAAAGAGCATGTAGTTGTGGAAAAAAATCAGCACGTAAACAAAGGCGCAAATAAGAACAAATATCTGGAAGGGGTGCCGGTTCCGCAGGTTCAGGTCCTTGAAACTGTAGAACCTCCACGTACTGATCATCAGAAACGCGACAATCATGAGCAGGGCAAACCAAATTGGAGCCAGCTGCCACCAAAGTATGGGATAGCCTTTTACCAGATGGATGGTAGCTGCCAGAACGCCGGCCCCGGCGGGGATCGGCATGCCGACAAAGTATTTCGCGCCTGGACGCCCCGGATTCGAAGGTTGCGGATTCACCTGAATATTGAAGCGGGCCAGCCGGCTGGCTCCTGCAACAAGAAAGATAAATGTCGCGATCAGGCCGAACTGGACAATCTTGTCACGCACGTTCGGAAATGCGGACGGCGGCAACTGGTGGAAGCCCCACACCCAGGCCAGCACCGCTGGGGCGACCCCAAAAGTGATCACATCCGCCAGGGAGTCGAACTCGCGGCCAAAGTCGCTGGTGGTATTGGTCATGCGGGCAATGCGCCCGTCCAAACCGTCAGCAATTACGGCAATGCCAATGGCCAGGGCCGCATAATCAAAATGCCAGAACTGTGAAGCTGTGCCCTGCAACGTCTGCGTGATGGCGTAATAGCCCGCTCCAATGTTGGCGGCAGTAAACAGCGAAGGCAGAATGTACATGCCTTTGCGCAGACGGCGTTTTTCGTGCGGTGGAAGCTGGTCTTCCCATCGTCGCATGGGCGTGGGCATTTTCATCGGCGGACACCTGTACTTTCAAGCGCAGGCGCAGGAGGATTCTGTGCCGCCACCTTGGTCCGGGCCAGAATCGAAGAACCGCCTTGCACACGGTCGCCAACCTTTACGGCGATGTCAGCCGGTTGTGGGAAAATCACATCCGTGCGCGAACCAAATTTAATCAGCCCAACGCGCTGCCCGCGTTCCAGCATTTCTCCCGGCTGGTGATTGAAGACGATCCGCCGCGCCAGCAGGCCGGCAATCTGCTTGAAGACCACAACCATTCCTTCGCTTTCCATGGTCACGACGTTCTGCTCGTTGTCTTCCGCTGAAGCCGCGCTCATGGCGTTGCCGAACCGGCCTTTTTGATACACCACGCTCTTAATGGTCCCCCGGAGCGGTGCGCGATTGACATGAACATCAAAAACGCTGAGAAAAATGCTGATGCGCGTGGCGGGAAGTCCATTCAGCCGCGTGGGAGAAACGTCAGTGATTTTGCCGTCTGCGGGGGAGACAATCAGCCCGGCCCCGGACGGAATCACTCTTTCCGGATCGCGAAAGAACCACAGAAAAAACGCGCCCAGCAATACCGGGATGGCGCTCAGAATGGTCCAGTGCGTCAGCCAGAATGAGACAGCGGCCACCACCAGCATCCCCAGCGCATAATAAATGCCGTCACGGACCATGCGTCGATTATAGCCATGGAGTCCATGCCGCGTCGCTGCTTCTTGAGAGTTCTTGCTGTCGATCTGTTGAATTGGTGAATGACATAATGCGGCAAGTTTTTACGATTTCGGCTAGGCGTAACTGTAATGGGCTTGGTCTGGGCCCGGAGTTAAAGTTATGGATACGCGGACGTCTTTCTCCCTCGGTCGAGATCTTCTGGCTGCAGGGCATCCGCTGAACACG
>DAHUXF010000536.1 GCA_027307295.1 Acidobacteriaceae bacterium | reverse complement strand
ATTTTCGACCGGCGCAGCGGCAAGTCGCTGGCCGATTCCGCCGTGCGCCTGTTTCCCAAAGACGCAGACCAGAGAATTTCTATTTCCTATTCCGATATCGCCGCGCTGGCGTTTTCCGGACGCGACACCGCTGCGGGAAAGAGCTTTGAAGCCTGGGTGCGCAAGTACTGGGAAAAGAAAGCGGCGGGAGAAAAGAACATCGGCCTCCAGGCGGAAGCGCTGGATTAAGCGATCTTTATATAACAACCACATTTCAGGAGAGGAGATACGATGACCGTTCTGAAGCTGACCTCGGTTGGAAATTCCACGGGTATTGTTCTTCCTCAGGAGATGCTGGAGCGATTGCATGTTGAGCGGGGTGACACAGTTTTTGCGGTTGAAACTCCCCAGGGGCTGCTGATAACCACGCATGACCCTGAAGTCGAGCGGCAGGTCAGGCTTGCTCAAGACATTATGGTCAAATACAGAAATACGCTCAACGTACTTGCGAAGTGAGCGAACCGTCTTGGATAGAAAAAGCGGCCCTGTTGCTTGTGCATGGACAAGTCCTGGCTGAGCATGGTGGTTTGGAAGGTGTCCGGGATGAAGGGTTGTTGGAATCCGCCCTGGCGCGGCCTAGAAATTTGTATGCCTACGAAGGCATTCAAGATCTGCCCCGGCTTGCAGTCAGTTATGCAGCAGGAATTTTGCGTAACCACCCATTTGTGGATGGTAACAAGCGGATGGCTTTCATCGCTTTGAGCCTGTTTCTTGCTCGCAATGGTTTTCAGTTGCAGGCCGCTTCTTTAGAAGCGGGAAGGGTTTTTGGGCAGCCGCAGCAGGAGAACTGAACGAAGAGGATTTGGTGGCATGGGTTGTGAAAAACATAGCTGCTGATCCACCGCAAAAGACATGAGGGCTTTCATTACAGGAGCAACGGGTTTTGTTGGCAGCCATGTGGCGCGCGCGCTGGTTGCCGCAGGCGCCGATTTGCGCCTGCTGGTGCGGCCCACAAGCCTGAAGGACAACATTGCCGGGCTGCCCGCTGAGATTGCCGTGGGCGATCTGCGCGAGCCTGAATCGCTCAAAAAGGCCATGAGCGGAGGTGATTTTGTTTTTCATGTGGCCGCTGACTATCGGCTTTGGGTGCGTGATCCTGAACAGATGTACCGCTCTAACGTGGAAGGCACGCGCGCGGTGATTCGCGCGGCACAGGAGAGCGGCGTGCGCCGCGTGATCTACACCAGTTCCGTGGCGACCATGGGATTTACCCGGGACGGCCATATTGCCGCGGAGGATTCTCCGGTCTCTATTCGGGACATGGTAGGCCATTACAAGCGGTCGAAATTTATGGCGGAAGAGATCGCCCTGGAAGCGGGACGCAAGGGGGCGAGCGTGGTTGTGGTCAATCCCACCACGCCTATCGGCGAAAATGACATTAAGCCAACTCCAACGGGGCGAATCGTGGTCGATTTTTTGAACCGCAAGTTTCCCGCTTACGTCGATACGGGGCTGAATCTGGCCGACGTGAAAGAAGTGGCGCGTGGGCACCTGTTGGCGATGGAAAAAGCAAGACCCGGCGAGCGCTATATTCTGGGCGGGCAAAACCTCACGCTGAAACAGATATTGGACAAGCTGTCTGCAATCACTGGACTGCCTTCTCCCACCATGAAGGTCCCTCATGTTGTAGCCATGGGATTCGCCGCGTTGGACCAATTTTTTATCGGCATTGTGCTGGGCCGGGAGCCGCGCGCCACCATTGACGCGGTGAAGATGGGCCGGAAGAAAATGTTCGCCACCTCAGTCAAAGCTGAGCATGCGCTGGGCTACAAGGTATTGCCGGTAGAAGACGCATTGCGGCGGGCCGTTGAGTGGTTCCAGGACCACGGTTATGTCGAGCCAGCGGACCAGATGGCTACGGTGAACGCATGAGCAGGACTGTCATCATTGTGGCGATGGAGCGTGAGGTTGGACCATGGGTCCGTGGCTGGCAGCGCAGCATGCTGGCGTTTAAGCAGCGCAGTTTTGTGGTGTTTGAAAAAGACGAACTGGCCGTGGTGGTCAGCGGGATCGGAAAAAAAAATGCCGAACAGGCAGCCCACGCCGCAGCCGGCAAGTACCGCCCGGCGCAACTGGTTTCGGCTGGCCTGGCGGGCGCGTTGATACGCAGTCTGAAAGTAGGAAGCGTAGTAACTCCGAATGTTGTAGTGGATGCGGAGAGTGGTGACGAGTATCGCACGGCAACGGCGGCGGGCAGCATTGGTGGAGGCATTTTGATTACCTCCGATGCGGTTGCCGGCATTCATGCCAAGCAGCAGCTAGTGGATCGCCTGCATGGGTTGGTGGTGGACATGGAAGCTGCGGGCGTGGCCAAA
>DAHUXF010000535.1 GCA_027307295.1 Acidobacteriaceae bacterium | reverse complement strand
CAGCTTTTTAATTCCAGCGAAAAACGCCTGGCCCGGATCCTTTTGCTGCTCGCGCAATTTGGCAAGGAAACGGCACCGGAGACGGTGATTCCCAAGATAAGCCAGGAAGTGCTTGCGGAAATGGTTGGAACTACACGGGCGCGGGTCAATTTCTTTATGAACCGCTTCCGCAAGCTGGGGTTCATTAAATATAACGGCGCTATCCAAGTGCATCCCTCGCTTTTGAGCGTGGTCCTGCACGATTAAGGCAGCCGGTGTTGCCAGGGCCTGACCCTCGAGCCAGAGAACGTGCCGGATGGCCCTCTTCGGAGTGGCAAGACCCCCAGGACCGGCGCTACACTCTTGCGGTTACTTTTATTGCTCCGCGAACGGGCGCCACCTCTGCGTCGGGCCGAGGGGAAGCAATGGAAAGAGAAAAATCAATAATATATCTGACCGTATTGGGGCAAAATAAACAGGCTGTCTCCTGGATTTTCTGCAGATCTTCTGTTGTAACACTTAAAGGAAATGACCGCAGGCAATCGGTACAGGTCAGCACTATGTACGGAATCCCATGCGAATCTTTTCCGTTTCGTGGTATCCACACGGGAGCGGATTCTCTCCCATGGTCCACGGCGTGCGCGACTGAGCTCTCAATCAGGCCGGCAACCATGCCCAGCAGCATTCCAGGGTTGCTGTGCCCTTTGGCGTAAAAAGCGTCGGCAATCACGCCGCCAGGTACGCCATCCTCGGAATGATAGGCTCCGCTCATGGCAATCACGGGAATCTGGGGAAAACGCCTGCGCACCACTGAAAGGAACTCAAAGCCTGACATTTGCGGCATGTTGAGATCGGAAATCACGATAGCGGGAACACTGCGCTTTAACTGCAAAAGAGCGTCAAAGCCATTTACAGCCACACTGACGTTATAGCCGGATGCTTGCAATAGTATGGCAAGACTGTCGCGCACCGCGACCTCATCGTCCACTACCAGAATTTCAGGTTTAGAAGCGATTGCCATGGGGGACCTCCCTAATGCTGCCCTTGTGGTCGGGAATGGTTTCCGACACATCAATCCTGACATTCAGCAGATTCGACGTCTGTTCAAAACAAGACAACCCGTACTATTCCAGCATGCATCACTCGCCGTCCAATTGTGAACACCAAGGCTCGGGCCGCCCCATTTCTCAGGACGTTTTGCTTGGCCCGTTGGCCACTTTGCCATGCCTAACAGGCTTTGCACCGCATCACGCCGGCACTGGATAGGCGTGGTCTTATTTCATTTTTGACCATGGCGGGCGCTTGATTACCCACAGCAACAAGCCTGTGGTTCCTTCAGCGCAGGCTGCAATTCAAACGGCCAGAGCGGGGCCCCGTAACTGGGATATGGCTGGCGTCATAGTTGGTTCTTGTATTGTTCAAGAGCCACGCGCACCAACTGGCTGCGGGTTCTGACTCCCGTTTTTTCAAATAGCTGCTGGAGTGAAGCCTTGACGGAACTCTCTGACACGTTGAGCTTGTCGGCAATCTCTTTATTGGCCAGGCCGGCAAAAACAAAGGAGAGCACCTGGCGTTCTCTTTCCGTGAAGGTTTTTGTGCCCGGGGCAGCGTTTTCCGCAGCGGAGGCTTTCTCCATGACTCGCTTCAGGTATCCCTGTTCAAACCAGACCTTGCCGGCCAGGGCTTCACGAATGCTTTGGGAAAGTTCCGCCGGTGAACTGTGCTTGAGCACAATGCCGGAGATTCCCTGGCGAATCAGGTCCACAGCTTCCAGTTCATTCACGCCGGCGGTCAGCAACAACGTTTTACCCTCAAAGCCAGCTGCGCTTGCTTTGGTCAGAAACGATGATCCCTTTTCATTTCCCAGGTCAAAATCCAGCAACACCACATCGGGTGGCCAGGAGGTAACGATCGTAAGAGCTTCCTGCACAGAACCGCAGTGCTTGACTTCGAAATCATGCTCGGCGTGAAGCAGACGGGCCACGCTTTCACGGAACAACGTGTGATCGTCCAGGATAAGTACGCGGACTTTCTCAGGCTTTGCCGGCATAGGCAGGTTCCTGTGCTTTCGCAACCGTTACCAGTGATACGGCAAAACAGCATCCTGTTTCCCGTGGTTCATAGTGGATGGCGCCGCCAAAAGTCCGGAGAATGGCGCGTGACACATACAGGCCGAGCCCGGTGGCCACTGCCTTCGTTTGAAACGGTTGAAACAGTTTCTCCGGAGCGGAGACGCCGTGGCCAGTATCTTCAAATCGAATAACGACATGATGATCTTCAACTGCGGCGGAGATTGTCAATCTTTTGTCCTCACTGCTTTCCATGGCCCGTTGGCTGTTCTTGACCAGATTGAGAAATACCTGCATCAGGCCATAG
>DAHUXF010000534.1 GCA_027307295.1 Acidobacteriaceae bacterium | reverse complement strand
TCTGCTTGTAAAGATTTTCCAGCGCTACTTCCATGCGCCGGTTCATCACCATCCAGCGGTAGAGTTCAACGTGCTGCTCACGGGTCAGGTACTTTGATTCGCGAATCGGCGGTACCGGCGTGTTGAGCTTGCCTTTGATCTCATAATGGACCTCAGCGCCGTCTGTGACTTCCCGGACTTCAAACTCCGGGTGCTCCAGCCGCCAGTCAGGAATGCCATACTGGTTTACGTGGATGGCAGGAGCTTTGCCGGCGGGACGGTTGTTGCCGGATCGTCCATTGGTAGAGATACTCCCGCTACGGCTGCCGTTTAAGGAAGGAGTTTTGGCCTCTGGTTTGATACCGGAGTTTTTCTGCGACTTGGTTTTGGTAGCCATACGACGGTTACCAGTTTATACCTTTGCATTCGCCTTGTGAGAGGGGGCACAGAGAAAATCAAAAGAGGGGTAATTGCAGGAGCGCAAATCAGGCGGCAGGGGTTTTCGGCGCAGGCATGGGCTGAGTTCCAGGTTTGGCGGATGCCTCAGATACTTTGACGGCCCGCCGAGCTTCGCAGGACTTGCGAATATGCTCATAACGTTTTTCCAGTTCGTCCAGTTCTTCATCTGAGAGCCTCTGGATATCGATGAGATCGTCATTCGCCGGGTGATGCGAGCGAATAAGCTCATCCAGCTTCAGGTGGAGCGCTTTGGCGTCACGGTTTTGCGTGTTCTGGATGAGAAACACTACCAGAAAGGTGACAATGGTTGTGCCGGTATTGATGATCAGCTGCCAGGTATCGGAAAAGTGGAAGAACGGCCCGCTGGCTGCCCACAGAACCAGGACCACTACGGCGAACAGAAACATATAAGGATGCCCGACCAGCTGGGCGGTGCCGCTGGCAAACCGGCTGAACCAGAGGTTGATGCCTCCGGATTTCCTGATTTCTTCACGCGCATCAACATACGGTTTGCGGTTTTTAGCGAACATGCTGTAAGTTGGATGAAAGTTACTGACACGAGTTTGTGCCAGATTACGCTAGATAAATATCCTCTTCGCCAGCCAGCTTGCGAAGCTCGTCCGGGGCGCGGGCAGGGATGTCTTCATTGGCCCGTGACTCCTCGCTTGTGAGCGGAGCCGATGCAAGCAAAGCATCCAGTGACTCCAGCCAGAGAGTCTGTGCTTCAAAGACCCGGCCAAAATTGCGGCCTACCTGCCCGGCCAGCTCTTCCAGTGCCGGGACTTTGCGGTCACGGCTGAGAAAGCTCCCTGCCATCTCCTGCTCCAATGATGTTACTGGCCTGTCAGAAATGCCGCACGGAACAATGAGTTTGAAGTAGTCAAGGTTGGTCGTCACGTTCAGCGCAAAGCCATGCGACGTGACGGCGCGGGAGATATGCACGCCGATGGCAGCAATCTTGCCGGCGACTTCATTCTGCGTCCATACACCGGTCAGGCCGGGAATGCGTTCCGTCGCCACGCCCAGATCGCCACAGGTGCGGATGAGCGTCTCTTCCAGCTTGCGGACAAAAGCCACGGCTCCCATGCGCGGAGTAAATGCGCGCAGATCAAAAATTGGATATCCCACAAGCTGCCCGGGACCGTGAAACGTTACGTCACCACCCCGGTTGGTCTCACGCAGTTCCACGCCATGGCTGGCCAGCACCTCACGGGAAGCAACAACATTCTGCGCTCCGGCGTTTCTCCCCAGGGTAATGACTGGCGGATGCTCCAGCAGCAAAAGAGTGTGGCTGATGCGGCCTTCTTTTACCAACTGGACAAGCGTTTGCTGCAACTCCAGCGCGATGGAATAATCCACGCGGCCCAGGTAAAGAATGTTGATGACACGGAGTGGCACAATTCCATTCTATCCCCGGAACCATATCCAGAACACCCTGGGCAGCAGGGCCGGATCAGATCAGACGCTGGTTTCACTATTATCGAGATAGTTTTCGGTCAGCCACACGGAAAAATCTTCGTCAGACGCCCTTGGCAGGGCCACGCTCCAGATGCCATTCTCAGCAGCACGCAGGCCAAGCTGGCCTTCGCGTGAACTGCCTTTTTCTCCCACCCAGACCACCATGAACCGCGCCCGCATGTTGCCGCATTGCAGCCCGACAATGAATCCGCGTTCCAGCTCCGCTGTTACGCCGAAAAGGCGTGCTCCGCTGGTGGCAATGTTAAGCGTCTTTACGTTTTGGGAAAATACCTTGCCATCGCGATCCAGGCCCCAAAGCCTCACCGTGATAGGTACCGTGACGCGTCTCTCCCGTCTCTTCGGCATGGCATTCATATCACCCATGATAGTGCGATTGCCCCTTAAACGACCTAAATTTCGTTACCCGAGACTGTCACCTTAGTAACTTAAGATTTTTCCTA
>DAHUXF010000533.1 GCA_027307295.1 Acidobacteriaceae bacterium | reverse complement strand
TGGCGCGAATACCCCTAATTACTGTCTTTATCCAGTATGGTGCGGATCTTGGCGCTCAAGGCATGAAACGTAAACGGTTTTTGCAAAAAACAGGCAGGCTCAAGCGAAATACCGTGACGAGACACGACATCATCAGCATAACCGGAGATCATAAGTATTCTGGTCTCCGGCCGGGTCTTGCGAATATGCTCCACCAGGCCGCGCCCGTTCATCTTCGGCATCACAATATCTGAAATAAGCAGAGAAATTACGCCATCGTACTTGTCAGAGATATCAATGGCTTCTTTTCCGTCGGCTGCGGTCAACACTCGATAGCCGCAACTTTCCAGATATTCCGTGGCTGCGCTGCGCAGGTCATCTTCGTTGTCCACCAGCAGAATGGTCTCATCGCCGCTGACGTCCACGGCTGCCGGCGCAGGCAAAGGCGCTACAGGCATTGTGTTGGCAGCCACCACAGGCAGATAAACGTTGAACGTGGAACCACGCTGAGGTTGCGACTCCACTGTTATATATCCGCCGCTTTGTTTCACGATGCCATACACGGTAGAGAGCCCGAGTCCGGAACCCGTACGCTTTGTGGTAAAAAACGGCTCAAAGATGCGCGATTGGACTTCCGGCAGCATGCCGGTCCCGGTATCACTGACGGTCAGGCGAACATACTCTCCCGCCGGCAGCTCCGGTTGATTGCCCAGGCTTTGGCAGGAAGCAATGGTGATAGACAGCGTACCGCCCTCCGGCATGGCCTCACGCGCGTTGGTGGCCAGATTCATGATTACCTGTTCCACCTGGCTTTGGTCGGCGCGCACAAATCCAAGGTGCTCCTCGGCTTGGATATTGATCTGGACCTCGGCGCTCATCAGGCAGTCCACCATGCTGCTAAGGCCCTGCATGACATGCGCCAGATCAAGAAGCTGAAGAGTCATGACCTGCTTGCGGCCAAAGGCCAGCAATTGGCGCGTCAGGGACGAAGCCTTCTCCGTGGCGCCAATGATTTTTTCCGCTCGGCCCCGTTCATCCTCACGCTGCGAATTGAGTTGCAGCAACTCCGCATACCCGCTAATGATGCCCAGAATATTGTTGAAATCGTGCGCTACACCACCGGCGAGCCGCCCCACAGCCTCCATTTTTTGCGATTGCCTTAATCGTTCTTCCAGGCTTTGCTGCTCGGTGATATCGCGCAACATGGCCAGATGCTGTCCCGGAAGAATATTGGCGGTAAAGCAGTAGTCCACCAGGCGACGCTCTCCATTCCGCAGTTGGAGCCAGAACTGGCCGCGTGCCGCGTCGCATTTCTGCAGCCGCTTCCATTCTTCCTTAAAGCCTTCCTGGCAATAATCACAAAGGCGGTGGCCGGCAAGGTCAGCCCGGTGAACATCCATCAGTGAAGCCGCCGCAGCATTGACTTCCACGCAGATTCCATCAGAGTCAAAGATCACAATGCCGTCGAGCGAATTTTCAAAGATGGCGCGGACCGTGGCTTCGCTCTGGCGGAGGGCCTCTTCTGCGCGCTTGCGCTCCAGCGCATAGCGGATCGCCCGTTTCAGCAGTTTGCCGTCAAAGGAGCCTTTGACCAGGTAGTCCTGCGCGCCTTCACGCACCGTGCGGATGGCAAGTTCTTCATCGTCCGATCCACTCAGCACAAGCAGGGCAGCCCGGGACGACGCCTGACGTACGGTATAAAAAGTTTGATAGCCCGCGCTGTCCTCAAGATTCAGGTCAAGCAGAATCACGTCAGGGTCTTCCATCCGCAACAGCTTGAGCGCATCTGCCAGGCGGGCAACGTTGCGGAATTGCAGCACGGAAGAAGGCGCTTTCAACAATGCGGAGATCATGCGCGCATCAACCGGGTTATCTTCAATCAGCAACACAGTCAGACCTGCTGTCTGTCTGGGTTCCGCTACGAGGGTTGACATCTTTACATCTGCATCCATTGGGCCCGCCCTCATTCTCTAACCTTCGCAACATCCATCAGCACACTGAATCTCCACATACCATTGCATTCAGCGCGCCCTGCAATAGGCGTAACTCATTACACAGCGTGGACAAAAAAGCTTCTGCTCCCTTGAGGGACTTACTTTTTCCTATTTCTTCCAGCCGCAAAGCCGCCGTGGCAGCGGCGCTTGCAGAAAGTTGCAGGGCTGATCCTTTCAACTTGTGGCTGGCTTTCTCCACCATCTCAGGATTGCCAGAGCGAATTCCCAGTTCAATTTGCGCAAGTATTGTGGGCGCTTCGGCGGCGAACACAGCTACCAACTCGCGGAGCAGATCAGCATCGCCCTCTACGCGGTTCCATAAAGCTGTAGTATCAAAAATTTCCGATTTCAACGCCTGACCTCAGTTTGTGCGCTAATCACTGATTACG
>DAHUXF010000532.1 GCA_027307295.1 Acidobacteriaceae bacterium | reverse complement strand
TCCCCGCTGTACGGCGGCCTGCTCGGCGGGGTGCTGAAGAAGGAACGCGAGGGCCGCCGCCGGCTGGCCCAGGCGGAGCGCGGCCTGGCCGAATTGATTGACAGCATTGACACCACCATCGTTATTCCCAATGAAAAGCTGCTCTCGGTGGCGCAGAACGCCGGCTTCTTTGAGTCCTTCCGCATCGCGGACGATATCCTGCGCCAGGCCGTGCAGGGCATCTCCGATATCATCACCATCCCTGGCATCATCAACCGTGATTTTGCCGACGTAAAAACCATCATGGCCGGAATGGGCTATGCCGTGATGGGCACCGCACAAGCCAAAGGCGAGCGCCGCGCTACCGACGCTGCTCAGGCCGCCATTTCATCTCCGCTGCTTGAGGCCGGGGCCATTGATGGCGCACGCGGGATTCTCATCAACATTACCGGCTCGGCTTCACTCAAGCTGGCTGAGGTGAATGAGGCTTCCACCATCATTCAATCAGCGGCGCATGAAGACGCCAACATCATCTTTGGCGCTGTCCTGGACGAAAAGATGAAGGACGATGTAAAGATCACGGTGATTGCCACAGGCTTTAAAAATGACGTTCCGCAGCGCCGTGACCGCGTTGTAACCTCCGCGCAGGCCGCGATTTCTACGGCGCGGACCACCTCCGCCTACCAGGTGCAGGCTGCTGCGCCGGTTCCGAGGGTCGTTAACGGCAACGGCCATGTGGCTCATGCTGTGGCCCCTGCCCGCGTTGTGGCTCCTGCGCGGGAAAGCCCTAACCTTGCCACCATGACGGAATCCATCAAGAGCGCCGTTGAGCAGGATGACCTTGATGTCCCGGCCTTTATCCGCAAGCGGGGCGAGATCAATTAACAAGCAACTGCAATGGGGATCCCGTATGCTGGGTGGTTCGCGAACTACCTGATGGCAAAAAGCAAAAGGCCGCATTCAAACTGCGGCCTTTTTGATTCGATTCGTTCAGCTACACATGTGATTTATTCCACCGTGAAGTCGTAACCCTTGCCGTGAACGCCTTTGATGGAATCAGCAGAGCCAACCACGTAGATGATGTATTCCCCGGCCTTGAGCGGCTCTGACACGGTCATTTTAAATTTATTATTCCCCAACGGGGTTGAATTGGTCTTGTGAATCGCTTCAGCCCTGATGCCGCTTTTGCTGCCGACGATTCCGCCCATCGATCCAACTTCCAGTTCGCGGCGGTCGCCCTTTCCGTCCATCCGGACCACGATATAGTTGTCAATGGTATCGTCCTTGGGCAGTTCCAATTCAATGGTTGGAGATAAGCCTACAATTACGCTGGAATGGGCCCCCTGCAAGTAGGCTTTTTCCTTCACTGATTTAATTCCGTAGGTGAATGCGCTGCCAAGCCGGCCACCCACTTTTGCCTGTCCCAGTGTGTGGACCTCCACCGGCTTCCTGTCAATTGTGACGTGGGCCACTGTAATGGCTGTTGTATCCAGCATGGCCGCGATTACTTTGGAAGATACGCCGGACTTCTTCAGCTCAATAAGATCGTTGTCCGCTAACTGGAAGCTGCATTTTGCATTTTTTACCTTGGCGATGATGATGTCGTCATCCAGGCCGAGCTTGGCCATTTCCACAACCCGTGCGTTTGTGATTGTTGAATCTTGTGCGCGGACTGGGTTGATCGCGATAAACGCCGGCAGGACAAAAATCAGCCCAATCTGCAGGATTGTCTTGAGTGCTTTCATTGATTCGTTTCCTCTTTCAAAATGTGATTACTTTTCGGAGCAAAACAGGGCCCTTATGGGGGTGAGGCTCTGAATATATGTGGGGGTGGGATCTACCGCTGAAGACTCTAACACACGTTTATTGCCGCTGGAAGACAAACTTATCCGGCAGTTTTGGGGGTGGATGGCCTAAATAACCATGACACGCTCGATTCAAGAATGGCGGCCAACCGCCCGATTGGAACCAATAGCAGAGTTCCGGGTTATATGAATAAGGAACTTAAAAAAATGGAGCGACGCAGTTTTGCAAAGCAGAGTCGCTGCATCTTACTTAATTGATGGCAAGAAAGGTACTTACTTCAGGTATTAGGACAATTTAGCGTTGCACGCGATAGAAAAAGTTCTTACTATCGTTTTACTGTACGGGTTTTCCAGGTGCGGTCCAATGTAATGGGCAGTAACCGGAAAGTTCAGGCGCAACAAAATTTCCCCCAGGTAGCAGGTTTGGTAGTGACCCTCATGACACCTCGGTTCCGGCTTTTTGTTCTCTTCGTCTCCATCCTCGCGCTTTCCAGCGGATTGTTTGCCCGCACGTCCAGCACGGCTAAGACCAAAAACAGCGCCAAGGTAGCTGAGAGCGTCCGCGCACAACGGCGTATTGCCCGG
>DAHUXF010000531.1 GCA_027307295.1 Acidobacteriaceae bacterium | reverse complement strand
GTCCTTAATAAAGCCATATCCACCGTGAATCTGCACACACTCATTGGCGCATTTTACGGCCACTTCACCCGAATAAAGCTTGGCCATGGAGGATTCCTGCGTGGTCTTCATGCCGGCATCTTTCATGGAGGCGGCGCGCATGGTCAGCAGACGCGCAGCGTCAATTTCCGTGGCCATGTCCGCCAGCTTCCATTGTATGGCCTGGAATTCGCTGATGGCCTTGCCGAACTGTTTGCGCTGTTTGGAATACCGGAGCGCAGCCTCATACGCGCCCTGCGCCATGCCCAGGCCCAGCGCGGCAATGGAGATGCGCCCGCCGTCAAGCACGCGCATGGCATCCACAAAGCCCTGCCCTTCCACGCCCACCAGCGCATCGTCCGGCACGTGGCAATCTTCAAAGATAAGTTCAGATGTATCGCTGGCGCGCAGACCCAGCTTGTTTTCCTTTTTGCCGGGACGAAAACCCTTCGTTCCTTTTTCCACGATAAAAGCGGAAAGCCCATGGGTGTGCGCCGTCTTGTCCGTCACGGCGATCACCACAGCAACGTCTGCATGGTGGCCGTTGGTGATGAAGGTCTTGGAGCCGTTCAGCACCCAGCCGCCTTTTTTTCCCTTGCGGACTGCGCTCATGCGCGCGCCCCCGGCGTCTGAACCGGACCCGGGCTCGGTTAGGCCCCACGCTCCCAGCCACTCCCCTGTGGCCAGCCGGGGAACATATTTCCGGCGCTGTTCTTCACTGCCCGCCAGAAAAATATGGTTGGAACACAGCGAATTGTGCGCCGCCACGGTGATGCCCACCGACCCATCCACGCGAGAGAGTTCCTCAATGGCGATCACATATTCGATATAGCCCAGGCCCGTGCCGCCGTATTCTGTGGGAAAGATCATTCCCAGCACGCCCATGCGGCCAAGTTCTTTGATGGTTTCCAGCGGGAAATGATTGGCTTCGTCCCACTTCATCACGTGGGGAAGGATTTCGCGCTCGGCAAACTCCCGCAGGGATTTTCTGAGCTGCAGCTGCTCTTCCGTCAGTTGAAAGTCCATTTTTCTCCTGTCGCTGCGCCGGAAAACCCTTTTTCAATTTTGTTGGCACGCAGTCGAGTCGTTTGTCCTGGGCATACATGGCGGGCAAACAACCCGTGCACATATTGGATGCCTTCAGGCAAAACAGGCAATTATTTCACAGCTGGAGGAGAGCTGGAAATGCGAAGGCGTGAGGCCGTTAATTATCGAGGTCAGAAAAGTGCTTCAGCCCCGCCCGCTGGCCGGACTGCTTGGGCGATGCAACGGGTACAGGGCGCGAGAAGTGGCGGACTACCACATCGCTGTTGTCATCGGCATTTTCTTCAGTTGGCGTCTGGCCGCTGGCCGGGGGTTGAATTCGTGGCGAAGGTTTGGCAGGCTCCAGGTCCTTGCCTGCCGTAACCGAGGCAGGCGATTGTGCGGTGACGGCGGCCTTTCCGGCCTGGACTGTCACGCCTCCGCTTTGTACTGTTACGCCGTTGGAAGCGTGTGTGGACGGATTGGCGAGCGGCGCTTTTGAGTGAAATGCGCCCAGCACCAGCCCAATAACGAACAGAATGGTTACCGCGCCTGCGCCAGTGATGACGGCGCGCACTTGGGGATTGATGGGATGGTGAATTTTCTCCAGCCGGGAAGGCCGGTCCACGCGGGCAACGGGTTGCCGTGGCGGCACAGCGGCAGCGGCTATTTCTGCCTCTTCTGCCTCGCGATCTCTGTCATTGGCGTTCTTTTCCGTGAGGCCAGGTTCACGCTGGCGCACAAGTTCCATCAGACGTGCAGCGGCGGCTTCTCGCGCAACGGCCAGCTCCGCTGCGCGTTGCTGGGCTTCCGCCCGGCGCTGCTCCAGATCAAGCAAGCGTGCTTCGCGGGCAGCGCGTGCTTCCGCAGAACGGACCTCAGAACGTTTTTTGTATTCAAGAAAGTGGTCGCGCATTGAACTAGCCTTGGAGGACGCCAATGCGCCTGCTCCAGCCAGCACCTCGGTCAGCGCGTTACGGGTGGAAGAACCGGCTGAAGCCGTTTTGACATCTGGCATTTCCGGCGCTTCCTGCAAATGCCTGGCAGCTGCCGCAGTGTCTTCTTCACGCTCCATGCTGCTGGTCTGCGCATGATGACTGAACGGCAACTGTCCCGGATATGGACCGGAGCCGGACGTTCCCCTGGCCCCTGACGGATTTGCAGGAGCTTCTACAGCATGTTCCGCAGAGTCTTCCAGCATTCCTATCGGGGGCAGTGGCGCTGGCTCCGTGACTGGAGCATCACTGGCTTCAACCGGGTGCAGCATTGCTGTGTGCTGGACCGGCATTTCAAGTACGGGTGCGAAGGCCGCTTCAAACTCGCTCTCTGGATCGTG
>DAHUXF010000530.1 GCA_027307295.1 Acidobacteriaceae bacterium | reverse complement strand
AACGGCTCAACTTCGAATGAAGTAGCCTTTACTCTTTCGCAAACATCTTTCACCGCTGTCATCCTGATCGCAATCTGTTTCCCAAGCTCTTTCTGATCCGTATTGATTCGTGCAGATCAGTGGTGAAAGTTTTCTTTCTTCCCGCGCATTACATGTCATCGGTTTTGGCTTTGGTTTTTTTGTTGTGCTCGGCGATAACGCCGGTATGCATGAAGGCGATCGCGGAGTGGTCAAAGTCTCCCGCCGCGAACTCCACCAGGTCAATTGTGGATACCCCGCTGTCCCACATATGGTGTTGCCCGTCCTGGGTGTGTCCTGTACGGCGCTCTGAGAACGTTTTTTGCTCTTTCTCCTTGGGAGGCCCAAATTTTGTGGTTAACGCATCGCGCAGCACGATGAAATTATCATGGGTGGTCACCAGATAAAATGACGAGAGCCGCCCATCATAGAACGTAATCATTTCGTCTACCGGCACCCCGGCATATGTCTGGTCAGAGCATTTAAACCTGACCTCGGAAGGATCGTCATTGTCCATTGCCCGGCACGCCGCGCCGGGACCGCTTCGCCATTGCGCAAGGGGCGTACCCAGCTTCACGCCTTTGACTTCATAGGGCTGGGCGCCAGTGGCCGATTGCGCCGGCTGTGCGTTGTCGGCGGTGTCGTTGAGCTTGGCCCCGGTCACTTGCGCCTTGGCGATGGCTTTGTCGAAAAAGGAGAGCACAGCATTTGGACCCATGCCACCGGCCTCGTTCAGGCTGATTGTGGTCTGGTCATCGCTCCACTCCGAGATGTCTCCCATGAGGGGGCCTTTTACCTGGTCTTTCTTGGCCGGCTGTCCATATTTCTGGGTCAACGCAGCGCGCACCGCTGTGGAACTGTTGCGGGGAACCATCAAAAGAAACGATTCCAGACGGCCATCATAAAAAGAGACCATCTCATTTACCGCGATCCCGGCATAGGTGGCGTTACGGCACATAAATCTGACTACGCCGGGCTTGCCGCCGGACATTGAGGAACAGGCCGCGCCCGGGCCGCTCTGCCATTCCGCCAGAGACGAGCCCAGCTTCACTCCGTTGACTTCAACCGGGCCTGCTATCTGCGCGCCAGCGGTAATGGCCAGCGCCATAGTCATAAGGATTGTTCGCATTATGTTCTCCCCAAGGCCAGTATCCTATCATTAGATAGCTTGCTTGGCCACTCTGTGCCGATCCCGGTCGTAACGATAGTGTTAGACCTTGTTTCGCAGACTCTTCTGATCAGCGTTGATCCGTGCAAATCAGTGGTAAGAGTTTTCTTGCCCACATCTTGCCATCCCACACATTCTTTCAGGAGGACACATCATGCTCAAGCAGCAGACTGTTTCTACATCTCTCGGTCAACTCACGGTCTCATCGCTCACTCTGGGCGAACTTCGCCAACTGGACGCGCTCTTCTCCAGCGCGCGAACAGAGGCCGGCGGCATCGGTTCCCTGCTCAAGTACATGCCCATCATCTTTGCCAGCACGCGCAAGGTCCATCAGGACCTGACGCTGGAGCAGATGGAAAACGGCTTGACGCTGGACGATTTCAACGCGCTGTTCAACGGCGTGCTGGAAGTGAGCGGCCTGAAGAAAGCGGAGAAGCCCGCGGGGGAAGCCAGTCCGGCGATGGTGGCGCCGGCCTAGATTTCGGCTTTATCTATGGCCACCTGGCGGCGTCATTTCATTACACGCCCACGGAGATTGACCAGCTCTCGCTCTGGGACGCGAATGAACTGATGGAGTATCTGGCCGATCATCCTCCGGCGCACATTATTCTGGCCGCTGTTCATCTCAAGCGGACCTCCGGCAAGACTTCCCGCGCGGAAAGACAAACTGTGCACGATCTCCGCAATGAAATGACGCGCTTCGGTCTGGGCGGACCGCCCACGGCAAAGCTGCCGGAGATCTATCGTAACCAGGAAAGCTGAGAGGGCTCTGGCTTCGTGAGCATGGCAACGCAATCAATGGCGGCGTTCAGGACAGACGCTTTTTACGCCGCAGGACACCTTGCCTCTTTTCGGCCACTCCGGATCGTGAGTTCGTATCCTGGCGTACGTGCTAGTCCCGCGCCAGCGGGACGAATGGTAGGTAGCCCGCCGTTAACGGCGGGTAAGCGGATTGAGAAAGACTAGTACCGGCAGGGACGGCTGAAAACAGCGCGATTTTGATCGCGCGCGCGTCAGTGTGTTTCTTAGGAAAAGCAAACGCTCAGTCGTCCCCTAAAGGGGACTTTCATTTCAATGCATCGTTTCCCGCCGTTGAAAACGGCGGGCTACTACCAGCCGTCCTGCTGGCGCAGGACTGGAGCGCGGGCAGAACTCCCTGATGCAGCGTGGTTACAACCGGCACTTTCGGT
>DAHUXF010000052.1 GCA_027307295.1 Acidobacteriaceae bacterium | reverse complement strand
TTCAAAAAGCAGCTGCAAGCCAAGAGCGTGATTGTGGGCGAAAGCATTCCTATGAAGGCCTTGCGGCAGCAGATTGCCGTTATGGCGCCCACCAACGGACGCGTGCTCATCTATGGCGAATCCGGGACCGGCAAGGAACTGGCGGCCCATGCCATCCATGCGCACAGCTTGCGTAAGGACAATCTTTTTGTCGAGGTCAATTGCGCGGCCATCCCGGAAGACTGGATTGAAAGCGAACTTTTCGGACATCGCAAAGGCGCTCTGCCCGGAGCCGCCGGCGACAAAGAAGGAAAGTTTGAAAAAGCCAATGAGGGCACGCTGTTCCTGGATGAAGTTGGCGACATGAGCCTGAAGACCCAGTCCAAGGTGCTGCGCACGCTGGATGAGCAGAAGTTCACCGCCGTCGGCGATGACGCTCCCATCAAAGTTGACGTGCGGGTGATTGCCGCCACCAACAAAGACCTGGAAGAAGAGATTTCCAGAGGAAACTTCCGCGAGGACCTCTTTTACCGGTTGAACGTGATTCCTTTTTATGTGCCGCCGCTGCGCGAGCGCAAAGAGGACATTCCTTTGCTCTCACGGCATTTTCTGAAGGAGTTTTCCGCCGCATACAGCCGCCGCTCCCGGGAGATCGCCGAAGACGCCATTGAAACCCTGGCGCGTTACTCATGGCCGGGCAATGTGCGCGAGCTGCGCAATGTGATCGAACGCCTGGTGATTATGAACCCCACGGTGCATAAGATTGAGCGTAAACACCTGCCGCCGCTGATCCATCGCGAGGGAGGGCGCGCGTCCGCGGGATTTTCCACCTTGCATCAGGCCCGCGCCGCCTATGAGAGAGACTACATCCTGAAGAAACTGGATGAGAACCATGGCAATGTAACCAGGGCCGCCGAAGTGCTGGGCCTGGAACGCAGCCATCTCTATCGTAAGATGAAAACTCTGGGCATTGCGGTGAAGGAATAGACGGAGAGTTTTACCGCAAAGGACGCGAAGGGCCGCCAAGGGAAGGCATAGGGGAATTTATGTTGGCTAATGCCTGTGCCGATTGATCTACTTCGATTTTTTCCGATCAGTGTTATCCGTGTTAATCAGTGGTAAGAGTGTTGTCCTGACTGCTTTGTGTCCGCGATAATAGTTTGCTATGAATTTGTTGTCTGGACAAGAAGGAGCAATTCGATGCAGTGGAAGCTTTGCTGGGTTTTTCTTATTGCTGTTCTGATGGGAGCGCAATCTCCCCAGGCCCCGAAAACGAGGACGCAACAATCCTCCATTACCGTTAAGGTGGCCAAGTCAGGAATGTTTTCCGGCTTCGCGCACAATCATCTCATCAAAGCTCCCATAGCCCGCGTTCATATTGATGCGACGCGCCTTGCAGGCGAGATCACAGTCATGGTCAGGGACATGAAAGTAGTCGATCCGGAAGTCTCTGACAAAGACCGGGCGGAGATACAGAGCACCATGCTGGGCCCCAAGGTGCTGGATCAGGAAAAATATCCGGAGATACATTTCGCCACCACACGGGTCGAGCCAGGTGTCCCGCAGACCTTTCGCGTGACCGGCACGCTTGAGTTACATGGGGCAAAGCGCGAGATGAATTTCGTGGTGTCCCGCGTACAGGACCATTACCATGGCTCTACCAGACTCAAGCAATCGGACTTCGGCATCAAGCCGATTTCCCTGTTTGGCGGTTCAGTTAAAGTTAAAGACGAACTGGAACTGGAATTTGACGTATATGAAAGTATTTCTCCAGCAAAATAGTCACACTCTTTTTGGCCGCTTCAGCTTAGTCGTCCGGCTGGCTTTGGCCGTGTGCTTTGTCTTCTTCTGCGCAGCGTTGGCCATCGTCAAACCTGCGGGATCTCCGGGGCCTGAGCCGCACCGGGCTGTGCTGGTGGAGCTTTTTACTTCAGAAGGCTGCTCCAGCTGTCCCCCGGCGGATGAATTGCTGGGACACCTCCGGCAGGACCTGGCCGCGCAGCACATTGAAGTGATTCCCCTTGGCTTCCATGTGGACTATTGGAATTCACTGGGCTGGAAAGACCGCTTTTCCTCCGCCGACTTCAGCCACCGGCAAGAGCAATATGCCCGCTGGCTGCACCTGGAAGGCCCGTACACGCCACAACTGGTGGTGAATGGAGAACGGGAGTTCGTAGGCAGCAACGCAGGCCGCGCGCGCAGCACTATCGCAGAGGCGGCAGGCGGCGAGCAACGGATGCAGATCAAAGCATCCATATCCAATGCGGACAAACTCAATATAGAAATCACATCGCCTGGAACAGAAACCTCGAATGTATTTCTGGCGGTCACGGAAGACAATCTCGCCACCAAAGTAGGCGCCGGTGAAAACAATGGCCGCGTCCTGCGCCATGCTGCCGTCGTCCGCCAGTTGCAACAACTGGGTGAGTTGCAACACGGCAAGTTTCAGGCAGGCATTCCATTCAACTTTCAAAAGGATTGGAAGCGTGATGATTTACGCGCCGTGGTTTTTGTTCAGGACCGCTCAAGCGGCAGGGTCCAGGCTGCGGCGTCAGTTCCCGTTGTTGACCACTTGCGCTGAGGTGCGATTCAACTTTCCCAGCTCTTCCAGAAACAGAGGGTTGTTGGGAAATTCCTGATGCAGCTGTTCCAGCTTTCTGCGCGCTTCCGCGGGATTATTGCGGCGCACGTCCTCAAAAGCCACCAGGATGCGCGCAAAGGGAGCCAGATACCGCGCATGGTCCGCTGCGAGTGCCAACTCTTTAATGCCTTCCTGCTCGTCACCTTTATATCCGCCCAGACGCAATGCCCAGCGTACCGGGGCTGACCGCCTTCCAATCACATATTTTCCCAGGCCCGTGGCGAGATAAGCATCGTAGGCTTCCGGCGACCGCGCCAGCAGGCGTTCTCCATAGGTGGTAGCGGCCTTGATGTAAGAAAGGGCTTTGAGGTCCTTCTTGGTGAACAAACCAATATCATCACCATGCAGGCCATTGGTCAGCGCCAGGGCCAGCAGCGCGCGGCCATCGTTCTGGTCGTGGTCCAAACGTGCCTGGGCAAGCTTTTCTGCGTTATCCAGAGCGCTATCAAAAATCTTTTTGTTGCCTGCGTCCCAGGCGTAGGACGCGCGGCCATTGAAATTATCGTCAGTGGCAAAAACTTCACTGCGCAGGGCGTGCAGACGGTCCAGTTCGCGGAAGAACGCGATCCAGCCCTGAGCAACCAATGGCAATGGATCATCCGGAGCGCCGGCCCTGGCTTCATCAGCTGCCTTGAATGCTTCCGGGAAGTGCAGGTCATACATGGCGCGGTAGGACTGCGCCAGCCGGTCATCCACGGATGGAGCTTTTGCCCCTTTTTGCGCCTGCAGCGGGCTGACGGTCAAAAGAGTAAAAAACAAAATGCCTAAAAACACAGCACTAGGGCGGATTCCGGATAGCAAAGATCTCTCCAAGGTTCCTTCACGAGGTAATTCAAATGTTATCACTGGCGTTGAGCTTGCCGATGTACGAAAGGGTATGTCCCCACAGACCCATTAACAAACGCATCTCCAAATCCCAAAACGGTTTTGCACCGAATAGAGTGCAGATGACCCATCCTTTCCAGCCCTATCTAAAAAAACGTCAAGAAATACAGGTTTGCATTTTGTTCCATTTTGATTTGCTTCCATTTGCATGCAGGGCCGGCGAATGCTTCCTGAAAAGCCTTGTGATGGCAATGTTTTGGCGAGCGGTGCTAAATGAGCTGCTATTTTCGCGTTCCTCGAAGTTTTACAGAGAGAGGGAATATTCCCGTTATTTCGTAGTTATCAGTAGCGAGGCTCATCGCAAAAACAAACGCGAGTCCAAAAAATAAGGGGTGACTAATGGCCAAAAAACCAGTAGATGAAATTCTGCACGATCACAACCATGATGGAATCGATCGTCGAGGCTTCCTGAAATGCATGGCTTGGGCCGGCACCGGGGCTTTCTGCGTAATGCAGGGCGGCGTATTGAAGTCCTATAGTCTCAGCAAACTGAATGAAATTGGCCCCCGGCAAGCGAAGGGCGAGTTCAGCTTCGTGCAGATTAGCGACAGCCATATGGGATTTAACAAACCGGCCAACCCTGATGTGGCCGGAACACTGAAAGCCGCGGTGGCCAAGATCAATGCGCTGCCCGGCGATCCCGGCTTTATCCTCCACACTGGAGACATCAGCCATCTCTCCAAGCCGGAAGAGTTTGACACCGTTGATCAGATATTAAAGAGCGCCAAAGCGAAAAATGTTTTCTATGTGCCGGGCGAGCATGACGTGGTCGGCGAAGACAACGGGAAGCAATATCTTGATCGCTACGGAAAGAATGCCAAGGGCGCGGGTTGGTACAGCTTTGAGCAGAAGGGTGTGCACTTTGTCGGCCTGGTGAATGTGATGAACCTGAAAGCCGGCGGCCTGGGCAGTCTGGGAAAAGATCAGCTGGAATGGCTGGAGCAAGATGTAAAACATCTTTCGAAGAGCACTCCGGTCGTGGTGTTTGCGCATATTCCACTCTGGAGTGTCTATCCGGAATGGGGATGGGGTACTGACGACAGCGCGCAGGCGCTTTCTTATCTCAAGAAATTTGGGTCGGTGACAGTGCTGAATGGGCACATCCATCAGACGATGCAGAAGGTTGAAGGCAACGTTACGTTCCACACAGCTGCCTCCACGGCCTTCCCACAACCCAAGCCGGGCTCTGCGCCCTCGCCTGGTCCCATGAAGGTTCCCGCTGAACAACTGCGCAGCGTGTTGGGCGTGCGCGATGTAAATTACGTACCCGGCCACCATGCATTGGCTGTGACCGATTCGACCCTGGAATAATCCGGGGAGCAACACAAAAAAGAAGCAATTCATTTATGGGAGCAATGGTTGTATGAAAAAGACAGTTTTCATGTTGGGCGCTGCCGCGCTTGTGCTCATGGTCATAATGATGGCAAGCCGGCCAAAGAACTTAGGCGCCATGGGGGCTGAAGATAAGGCCGCTGAGGTGAAGATTGATAACTTTACCTTCTCACCAACCCCCCTCACTGTGACCGTGGGCAGCGTGGTGCATTGGACGAATCGGGATGACATTCCGCATAACGTTGTGAGCGAGGACAAGAGCTTTAAATCCAAGGTGATGGACACCGATGAAAGCTTCACCTACACATTTACAAAGCCGGGAACGTACACCTATTTTTGCTCCATCCATCCCAAAATGACAGGGAAGGTGGTGGTGAAGTAGCAGAACGGCTGGGATCCCCATGATGACTATTTATTCAGGTCATTGATTTACTTATCGGAAAACGTGCACGAGGGAATAAAATAGGGCCGCCCACCGTTATTACAAGAGGAGACGTGAGCGGCCCCGACAACAAGGACTTTGAGAAACTGGCCATTCCATTGCTGGATGGGTTGTACAACTTTGCCTGCTGGCTGACCAGTGACACAGATGAAGCCCACGACCTGGTGCAGGAGGCCATTGTAAAGGCCCTGAAGGGTTTTGCCTCTTTTCAAGCCGGAACAAATTTCCGGGCGTGGATGTTCAGGATTCTGCGTAACACTTTCCTTACCAGCAGGACCGGGCTGGAACGGCGCAACACTACGCAGCAGGACGAGCAAGGATTTGAAGACGCGGTCATCTCCCCCGATACTCCGGAACTGGCCATGCTGCGCCGCGCCGATGCGCAACTGGTGCAAACGGCCATTGCGAATTTGTCCCCCGTATTTAAAGAGGTCATTCTTCTCGCAGACATGGAGGAGATGCGGTACCAGGAAATTGCTGAAACGCTGGATATTCCCATTGGCACGGTAATGTCCCGGCTGGCGCGGGCCCGCAAACAGGTCCGCGACCAGATCATAGCGGCCCTGGGAAGCAAGAAAGTTGTGGGTATAAGGTCATGAATTGCGAATGGCAAGAAAAGATCGGGTTATATGTGGATGGCGAATTGGAACCGCCAGCCCAGCAGCTTTTTGCCGGCCATCTGCAAGCATGCGCGAATTGCTCTGACTCAGTGATGGCGCAGGAACAACTGAAGAAGGCGATTCGGCTTGCGGGCAAGCGCTTTAGTGCGCCGCCGCAGCTTTATTCTGACGTTCGCAGGCAAATTCATCCCCAGACAGGGGGACGCGGCTGGTTGCAGTGGGGGCTGGCGGCCGCCTGTCTGCTGCTGCTGGTTATGCTCGGCCTTTCCTGGCGCTTCCCTTTGCGGAAAGAAGATTCCACCATCGCGCAGTTGGTGGACCAGCATGTGACTATGCTGGCCAGCGCCAATCCTGTGGATGTGCTCTCCAGCAACAAGCACGTGGTCAAACCCTGGTATCAGGGAAAACTTCCTTTTACGTTTAATCCGCCGGAACTGGCCGCCGATTCACCTTTTACTCTGCTGGGCGGAAAACTGGTGTATGCGCAGCATGCTCCGGGCGCTGAACTTGTGTATCAGGTCCGCCAGCACAAGCTCTCCGTCTTTATTTTTCAGGCCAAAGACATCCATGACCAGCCCCCGGCCGCGAACCATGCTTTCACGGTAAAGGGCTGGCAGCAGGGGGAATTGCAATACTACGTGGTCACGGACGCCAGCAAGGAAGATGCTGACCGGTTACAGTCTCTGCTGCAAGAAGCCAACCAGACGTAATGCCAAAACTATTGCTTTCCTGTTGGCGTTGGAGAGCTGCCCGGCATCCATGGAACGGAACTGACCTTGGCCACATACCGGTTTGCCAGCTTCCAGGCATCGCCATTTTTCTTCCAGAGGTCTACAACAAAGAATTCACCGCTGTCAGACCCGCTTTTTGCCGCCGCGTCCTGAATGCGGTCAAATTTCACTACCACTGCATTACCCAGATCGGCCACTGACATCTGCCGCACCACAAACGACTTGAGGCTGTAGTCCTGGGCCATCACTGAATCCATCCATTCATCTCCGGCCAGAGGATCAGCATCGGGCAGCTCAATGGTGCAGTCATCCTGCAACATGGCGGCCAGCGCGGCTTTGTCCTTCTTCTGGACAGCCTGCAGCATTTGCCTTTCCAGGCCTGAGAAAATCGTGACCTGCTTGGTGGCGGTAATGACGCGGGGATTCAGTGGGGGCTTTACCGGCTCCTGTGCCGAAACACAGAGCGCGGCTGCGAACAGGACGGCGCATACACATTGCAAGAAACGAATTGGCATCTCGAATTATCTCCGTGATATGGATGCGATTTTATACAAAGAAAAACCCGTCCAGCAAAGTTGGACGGGATGGAAGGACCGCCATGAAAGGCGGCCCTTCGAGTCAACTGCATTTTACAGATGCTGAACGCAAGCTCCGCCGTTCGCGTTTTCCCAATTTTGCTGGACCATCCAGTTATGGTTGCCAAACGATTGATTGAATTTGGCTCCAGCAGTATCCGCCGCACCGGTGCAGAGGCTTCCTGCCGTGCAAGTTGTGGTAGTGCCGAAAGTAAAGTTGCACTTGTCGGCATTTTCCTGGCCGCTGGAATCAAACCAGGCATTCAGGTCAGGATCGGAAATCGCTTCCTCGGTCTCATGCGTGAGCACGTTGGAGATCCCGTCCGCTCCACCTACGTTGGCGGCTGGGCTGTTCGGACCTGTCGTCTGGATTTCGCAGCCAGCGGGGCAGCGGTCCACGTTGCCGACAAAGGACCATTTAATGTCAACTCCATTAATTGTTTGACGAGTATGGAAACCGCAGAACTGGTTGCAGAATCCGCGCTCGCTCACGTTGGATGAGGTAATGACCACGTATACGCCATTAGGGTCCGTAGGGAGTCCATTGCTGAGCGATCTGGTGACGATGTTTGTGAGCCGGTTATTGGTGAGGCTGGTTCCCTGAGAGCCAGTGTCAAATATTTGTCCGCCCAGGGTCAGGTTGCCGCTCACGTTGCCGGTGTTGTCGCCGTAGGTGGAATTGACCTTCTCAATTGCGGAGTTGCCCAGATTATTGAGGAAGGTGTCAATGACGCTGACTGTACCCATAGTATTGGAACTGGTAGGGGAGGTGCTATTCCAGGTGCCGTACCAGATCACATAAATCGGAACCGGATTGCCTTTCAGAACCGGACCACCGTTGTAGTTAATGCCATTTCCGGTAACGACTGCCTTGCCGATAGCAGCAGGGTCGACAGGCACGGCGATTGCGCTGCCGTCGCCTGTGGGCACCATCTTTTGGCCTTCAGGAACACTTCCTTCACGCACCTTCTGTGCCATAAGGAAATTGGCGGCCAAAATTACGAAGAGAAAAGCTGATAGCAATCTGTATTTTCCCCGGGGATGTTTCATTTTCTGACCTCATTGTTTTGTAGAATATGCTGCGTCTGCCAAAGCAAAAGTGAACAGAAGAAGCCCGATATATTGTAACCCTTATGAATGGGACCCTGATGAATACCGCTACTTGACGGGGCTTCCCAACCAAGACCAACCTTCGTCGTCAATTTTTCAAGACCCACAGGCCGCCTGTCCACCAGACGGCCTGTGTGCCGTTTGTTCTGAGTTTAGAGATGCAGGACGCAAGCCCCGCCGTTTTTGTTTTCCCAGTTCTGCTGCAACATATAGTCATGGCTGCCGAAAGTCTGGTTGAACCGCGCCTTGGTGGATGTGCCGGCAGACGTGCACAGGCCATTCGAGTTGCAGTTAGAGGTGGCGCCAAAGTTGAAGTTACACTTGTCGCCGTTTTCCTGTCCGCTGGTGTCAAACCATGCATTCAGGTCAGGATCAGAAATAGCTTCAGACGCTTCATGGAACATGACGTTTGCCATCCCGTCAATTCCGCCCTGTCCGACCGCAGCGCTGTTGGGCCCGGTAGTCTGGATTTCGCAGCCACTTTGACAGCGGTCAACGTTACCTACGAAAGCATACTTTATATCCGAACCCGAAAGCGTGGCATGTGTGTGGAAACCACAGTACTGGGTGCAGAAGCCTGAGGTTTCATTAATGTTGGAAGAGCTCAGGACAAAGTAGAGACCATTCGGGTTATTCGGAAGCTTGCCGCCGGCTATGGCATTGCCCACCGTGGACCGCAGGCTCGTGTCCGTCAGGTTCGTGGAGCTGCTGACGATGATGCTGCCGCCGAAGCTTACGTTGCCGCTCACGTTGCCGGTGTTATCGCCATAGGTGGAATCGATCAACATGGGAGCAGAATTGCCCAGCGTAGCCACATAGTGCTCAATCACGCTCCGGGTATTCGCCGTATTGGAACCTGTGCCATTCCAGTTGCCGTACCAAATGATGAAAATCGGCACAGTGCCTTTCATGACCGGACCGCCATGATAGTTAATGCCGTTGCCGGTAACCACTGCCTGGCCAACTGCATTGGCATCGGCAGGCTCCGCAGCTACAGTAATCGCGTCGCCTTTTCCTGTGGGAACCATCTGTTGGCCTTCCGGAACACTTCCTTCACGAACTTTCTGCGCCATAAGGAAATTGGCGGTCAACGTGACAAAGAGAAAAGCGGACAGCAACCTGTATCTTCCTCGGGGATGTTTCATGTTTGACCTCGTTGTGGAATATGCTGCGTCTGTCAAAGCAAAAGTAAACAGAAGAAGCCTGCTTACAAATCAATGTGGGCCGGCAGTGCAATTCTTTCCAAAAATTTTAAGATCTTGTTTAAGCAATGCGTCCTGATCGTTCAAGAGACCGCAGAAAAGCAGCTTGTAATGTCGATGGAGTGTACTATGCAGATGAGATGACGAAAAAAAAACGCCAGGATTTTACTAATTCAGAACGGAAGAGTTATGGCAATGAAAATAAACCGATTCGGGCACTTCTGAAAATTTACCGCGCCATACCCGGTCCTTGCGGCGATGTTCGCCGCCCCACAGGTAATCAATTACCCCCAGAAAAAACTTGCGGAGTTTTTGAAGTCTGTGAATGAAAAGCAATCACCCAGTTAAGGAATTACAATCTTCTGCTCCCATGGATCGTCGCCCGAAGAGACCTCCGGAGCAGGCGGCTGTTTCATGGCGGCTTGAGCGACGGGAATTGCCGCCGGCGGAGCTGATATTGACGAATCAGGCATGTCTTTATCGGCGAGTGGCACAGGCGTTTCCCCTGGCAGCGGCGGCGCTATGGCGCGCGTGTCCACTGGCAGCAAATGGTTGTTCTGGGCCGCCCATTTTGCGGCCAGTCCGTTCAACGGGCTCTTAGTGTTGTATTCCTGGTAGGTAATCATGCGGCCAATGCGGATGATGAGATCGTCCAATCCTTCTGAGGCCGCCCAGAAATCGCCGATGCATACTGAGCTATCGTCAAAGTTGGGATGAAACACCGGGGTAAGCATACGGCATTGGGGAGCGCGCCGTGGATATCCCAGAGACAGGTTCACTTCCAGCAGATGATCGTTGCGTTCCAGGATCGCGCCATCCGGCGCAACGTAAAGGCCGCGCACAAGATACTGGAAGCGGTAGAGTTCAGGCGGCATGCCAGCCGTGCCCACAATCCGAATCAAAGGCCAACCGGCAAAACGCTGGAACAGCATTTCATGATCGAGTTTTAACCGGCGGATGCGAGGTGAAAGCATAAGCAACTCAAAAGGAAATTAAAATATTTCTTAGCACCGCAAAGCCAACCACGGCGCACGCCATCCCTATTGCTGCGCCACGGGGAATTTCCAAACATGGAATTTGATCATAGCGCATCACCCGGTAGACGCAGAACACAAACCACAGCGCGGCCACCGGCGCAGCCAGGGTAAAAAGAGCGTTATCGTGCAGCGCACTCTGGAAATCCATGTGCAGCAGAGAATATAAGGCGCGCGTGGAGCCGCACCCGGGACACAGCCAGTGTGTAGCGGAGTAAAACGGACATTGCGGATAGAACGAATATTGGCTGGGTGGAAAGTGATACACCACGGCCAGACCGGCTAATCCTGCCAGCGATACAGCTCCGGCCATCCAACGTGGTTTCATCAGCCCTGAGGTTGCAGCACTCCCGTTTTTTTCCATTGCGCAATCCGGGAGAAGTGGTATTGAAAATAAAAGATTGCAAAGAAAAATGTCATCCCGCCGTTGAGCTGAAGATTGATAGGCTCCACCACGTTGTAATATTCGTCCAGGTCGCTCTGCATGGTGAAAACGGCGACAAAGTAAAGTACCACTCCTGCGAGCGAGAACAATCCGGCCGCCGGATGATGTCTACCCAGGTTCATCGCGCCGTAGAAAATATTGAAGAAATACCCAACGAACCAACAGGAGCAGGTGAGGATGGCAAACAGCAACGCTTTGCTGTCGGACTTGATTTTCTGAACATAGGCTGCCTCAACAATCAACCAGACCCAGCTAAAGATCCCGCAGGTTAAAAAGCAGAACAACAGGACCAGGGCCCAATGCAGGTCAGGCTGCACCGGTGTGATGTTCATGCTG